>JAQBEG010000447.1:0-5786 GCA_032123985.1 Deltaproteobacteria bacterium | reverse complement strand
GGGGTCTAACGGAACGGGACGTCTGAATCCGAGAATCATGCAGACCGAGTTCGGATGGGTCTGCTGACCATGAGAGATCAATCTCTCGAAGCTGCTTCAGTTTTCGGTGCTTGGGTTTGCCTTCGAATCGCTCTTGCGGCTTTTCTCGGCTGGCACTCGGCTAATCTGAGGGGCTTTCTATGGAAGCCATCGACGAGAACGAGTCCGAAGTTGAAGAAAATCGAGGGCTCTCGAAACAGAGCGACGTTTTTGTCTTCGTCGACCCGTCAAAACAGAGAGATGCCCGGAAGGCTCCGCCAGCAACTGGTTGAGAGCACTTCAAATCTACGGCTGGCCCAGCGGACTGTCAACCCTGCCGAGCCGTTCGTCACGGGCAGGTGATGAAATGCATTAGCCGTCCGCTATCAACGCCGTCCCTGCGGTACGACTCGAATCGCACGGCGTCACAGATCGTACAGACCCGATTTTGCAGACCTATTTTATCTTGATCCACTCCATTCTCGATCAAGATCCGGGTCGCGATACAGGGCAGGTCGAGCTGATATCGACCTGGTCTGCCGGGCACGAGGAATTCCTCGAGGCTCTCAGCGTAGTTGTCCGAGAGCGCCTCACGGACCGGGTCGTCAACCTCGTAACAGCAGCCGCGCGCGGCCGGCCCCACTGCCGCAGCGAGGCTCATGCCCTTCGAAACCGACTCGATCGCGCGCAGGCCGGCCTCGATGACCCCTGACGCCAGACCGCGCCAACCGGCGTGAATCGCGGCGACGGCACTGCCGTCCTCGGTAGCGACCAGGATCGGAACGCAGTCCGCTGTCACGATCCCGATGCTGAGGCCTCGGACTGTGCTGAACAGGGCGTCCGCACGTGGCCGAATCGGATCGGCTCGAGACCTCGCTTCGAAAACGTCGGCCTCGTGGACCTGAACTGAAAAGACCGTTCTTTCGGGCGGTTGCGCTCCTCTTCGACCAAATCCGTGTTCGACGCCTATCGATATGAGAACAGGGTCGCGTAAAAATTGATCAAGTTCGGGTGTCATTCTTCCCAGGCCTCGAAGTGGGGGGCGAAGCTTCCTCAGCTGGGCCGAGCCCAGCCACGAGTTCGAGAAGATCTTCGGGCAGAGGGGCGTTGAAATGCAGGCGCTCCCCAGAACCCGGGTGCTCGAAGCCGAGATGCTCGGCGTGAAGCGCCGGCCGGCCGAGCAGCGCGTCACGTCCACGGGCGCGTCCGTAGACGGTATCCCCGACGAGCGGCAAGCCCGCGGCGGCCAGGTGTACGCGGATCTGATGGGTTCGTCCAGTTTCCGGTCGAATCTGGAGTTCGCTCGTAGACGACTCCGGGTAACGCCGCAGGACTCGCCACTGCGTAATCGAGGGTCGGCCGGACCGTGATTCGACCGACATTCGCTTACGGTCTCGGGGATGCCGTCCAATCGGGCGATCGATTCGGCCCGAATCAGCACCGGGTCGCCCGCGAACGAATGTCCGGTAGATGCGGTCGATGGTGTGCTCGGCGAATTGCTGCGCAAGGCCCTGGTGGGCCGCATCATTTTTGGCCGCGACAAGCACCCCGGATGTCCCCCGGTCGAGGCGATGAACGATCCCGGGCCGGAGCACACCGCCAATGCCAGCCAGATCGCCACAATGATGGAGCAACGCGTTCACCAACGTACCGCCCGGATGGCCGGGTGCGGGATGTACAACGATGCCCGCAGCTTTGTCGATTACGATGAGATCCGCGTCCTCGTAGAGCACGACGAGCGGAATCGGCTCGGGCGAGAGATGCATCTCGATCGGCGCGGTTGGTGTCGCCTCGATCACTTCACCGACGACAAGTCGGCGGCTTGCACGTACGCGAGCACCACCGACCCGAACGTCACCCGCATCGATCCAACGTCGAACCTGCGCCCTCGAAGCGCCGGATAGCTCGGCCAATGCCGCGTCGATGCGTGAACCGGCGCTGTCCTCTTCGACGACGAATTCGAGTGTTCGCGAATCCGGGATCACATCGCTCAAAGTCGATCCGGTCGCTTGTTCGTCGTTCATCGAATGGCCGAGCTAATCTCGGCCGAGAAAGCGGCCCCGCTGACTCCCGCTTCTCGACTCCTGCACGCGAGCCATATAGCTCGGGACGACGATCTTCGGATCGAGCCCAATCGTCTTCGCGTACGCTGTCACAAATCCGCGAACATAGACGTCGGCGGGCAAGTCGATGAAATTTTCGTCTTCGATGTTGCGCAGATGAGCGCCGCTCACCTTTGTTGCCTCGGCAATGTCGTCGATTTCGTAGCCGCGAAAGAGGCGCGTCCGTCGGAGCCGCAGGCCATCGAAATCCGCACCGGCCTCATCTTCGAACACATCGTACTCATCCTCATCGATCGATTCGCTCGAAAACGCGTTGGGCGCCGCTGACATTTGAACTCGCTGATTGGGTTCCTCCATCAGCGCTACCGGAATGGCCAACGAAAAATCGAACTCCAGGGTCCCGTCATAGTCGGCACGTCCTTCCGGATCCGACAGGACCCGGAACGCTTCGTCGAGCTTTTTGCGAATCGCCTCCGCGTCGGCGCTCTCGAAGACCGAATAGAGCGCGAGAGATCCCTCACCGTAGGTCTGCTGAGACAAGCGGTAGGCGCGGTCGATTTCCGACGCGGTCGCCGTTCTCGGAATCTCGAGCAGCTCGTAGTGATCGAGTTCGTCTATCCCTCTCATCCGAAATCTCCCGGTCGATCCTGCAGATTGTGGCCGCGTCCCTCTGACTCGGCATGCATACGCCGATCGGCGGTGCTCGCCTGCTCTGCGGTCGGCGCTCCACCGGTCGATGGGAGGCCGAGGAGCTTTCGCGCAATGCGTTGGAGATAGATCGACACGTCGGCGTCGTTATGCAGGTCTACAATGGGGCGTCGCATCGAAACCGAGCGACGTGCCTCATCGTCATGGTTCACATAACCAAGGTACTCCGCGTCGATTCCGAAATACTTCTTGCAGACACTGGTCACCGCGAACCCGAGCTTGACGTCCTCCGCTGTACGCGCGCCGTTGACGATGACGCGCGGTCGAAAGACACGCATGGTTTCGACGAAACGTCGCGCCTCCGCCGTATCTGTCGCTTCGATCTCTCGAAGCAGATCGAGAGGCGTTCGAATTCCGCGCTCGTTTCGCTGATCCATTGCGAGCGTAATGAGCTGTCGAACGCCGTGACCAACCATGGCCAGTCGCATTCGGCGGTAGAAAGCAGCGCGTAGGAATGAGTAGGCATTTTCAACCGACGTGGGCTCGGGCTGGAGCACGAGGATTCCGTCGTCGGAAACGAGGAAATAATCGAGCACCGATGCGTGCGCCCCGGCACCGAGATCGAGAAGCACGATATCCGCGTCGAGCTGGCGAAGTCCGCGCACCAGGCGCACCCGCCGCAGATGACTCGGCTGCGCGTCTGCCAGGTTTCCATGCGTCGCGCCGATGAGTTTGAGATTCGGAAGCGGAGTATCTACGAGCAGCTTGCCGAGATCATCTTCTCGTTCGGATACGAAGTCGGCAAGACTTTGCCGGGGCGATGGAACGCCCAGGCAGGTATGAAGATTTGCGCCGTCGAGGTCTACATCGACGGCGATCACGCGTTTCCCGAGACGTGCGAGGGCCGTCGCGAGATTGGCTGCCACGAATGTCTTGCCGACGCCGCCCTTCCCGCCACCAATTGCGAGGAGTCGCGCGCCACGATTCTCGACCCGATTGGGATCGGTCGGCTCGCCTGCCGATGCCATATTGAATGTCACGTTCGCCTTCCTCATAGAATCGAATCTGGTGAAAGATCTCTTCAAATGACGAACGGGGGGCTTTTGGGGGTGCGCTTAAACTACCAAACCAAACCCCGCGGGCCAATCACCGAATCATCCAAGCGCAAATGCGGTTGAAAATGCTTCCTGAACGAGCGGGAACTCGTCGTCCTGGAGAGTCCGCACTTCTAGCCAGAGTGCTTCGTCGTGGACGCGTACGAGCACAGGCGTCGCCGCTTCGCGCATAGCCGCAGCGAGCTTCGAAATTCTTGGCCCCTCGACGACGACCGCCCAGCCGGACAGAAGATGCTCGGGCAGTGAACCGCCGCCGACTGCCGTCTCGCTTCTGGCCAGACGCGCGCTGAATCGCTGATCGAGGACGCGTGAGACCTCCGCCAGCAAACGCTCTGCGCGGGGTTTGAGATCTTCTGGGCGAGCGCGTAAACCCGCGACAATGGGAATCTCTTCCATTCGGGACCGATCGAGCATGAGATCCAATGTCGCGTCGAGCGCTGCAATGGTCATTTTGTCCACGCGCAACGCCCTTGCCAGTGGGTTCTTACGCATTGCATCGACGTATTCCCGTCGCCCCAGCAGGATGCCCGCCTGAGGGCCGCCGAGCAGTTTGTCACCAGAGAAACAAACGACGTCTACACCGAGCTTCAGCCGCGCCGGAACGAACGCTTCGTGCGGCAGTCCAGCCGATCCAAGATCGAGCAAGGTTCCGCTGCCCAGATCCTCAACGAGGGGAATCCCGCACTCATGGGCCAATTTCGCGAGTTCGCTCACATCGGTCTCAGCCACGAATCCACGCTGTTCGAAATTGCTGCGATGGACTTTGAGCAGCAGCGCCACTTCGGATGTAATGGCGCAAGCGTAGTCCGACAGATGCGTGCGATTCGTCGTGCCGATCTCGCAGAGGCGCACGCCTGCGCGTTCCATGATCGCAGGCACTCGAAACGACCCGCCAATCTCGACGAGTTCACCACGCGACACCACGACTGAACGACCCAACGCCAGCGTGTTCAGCGCCAACAGCACAGCCGCAGCGTTGTTATTGACGACGTGTGCCGCCTCGGCACCACTCAGCGCCAACAACTTCGCCTCGAGTCGACCCAACCGTGACCCACGACGCCCGGTCTCGAGATTCAGCTCCAGACTGGAGTAGCCGCGGGCCGCTTCCGCGGCGGCCGCCTGGGCGGCTCCTGCGAGCGGCGCACGCCCGAGATTCGTATGCAGGAGTACACCGGTCGCGTTGACCACCGATCGTGGATGCGGTGCCGCAAGGCGCGTCGCCTCAGCGATCGCCCGGTCGACGAGTTCATCGAGCTCGAATAAGCACTGTGAATTCTCGGAGTCCCCGGGGGACATTTCGTCTCGAGCACTCGCGAGAACGCCCCTGGACGCACCTCGCAGCGCCCATTCCGGAAAATTGGGGGTTCTGGCTTGAGCGGCCTGAATCAGACGATCGACCGAAGGTAAATTTCGGCGGGGATCCGAGTTGACGGTTCGCTTCAGATCCATGAATCTCAGCCCTAGATGTTTACACGGCCATGCCGGTTCGTGTTCTGAATCAAAATCGCGGGTGCGTCGGCGCCAGAGCGACTCTAGCCACGGGTGACCAACAAGGTCCACAAACGGGCCCTGAAAGGTCCCCCGGATGTACCGCGCAAGAGTCGCACTTCGATGATGGGCGTCTCCGACCACCTCATCTCTCGGGCTACGCCCGAGTAAGATAGATAGCAACGCATGCCGCTCGTCGGCGAGGCGTTGGCGAGACAGATCCGGATCACCCGGGGGAGTTGGACGGCGGCGGGGTGCTGCTTTCTTCTGAGAATCCCTTGGATCGCACCGGCAAGACCGCAACAGCGGAACGATTAAGACAACCAGTGCGAGTCATGGATTTGAAACCGATAGTCGATATCCAAACGATCAAAGAGAAAGACAAGAAGGAGAGCTTCGACGTCCAAGCGTTTGGGTGAGCCAACACCGCCAATGACGGTCCGGTTTCCTACGC
>JAQBEG010000446.1:0-2818 GCA_032123985.1 Deltaproteobacteria bacterium | reverse complement strand
CGTTCACCCTGCCGTCCGCCGCGCTGGCGACTTCGACATCGGACCAATAGATCTCGTTGTCGTTCTGCACGCAGCGCCCGTATGCGACGAGGTCGCCCTCGGGTGCCGGGCCGAGGATCTGCATCTGCATCGACGCAGTAGAGGCCTTGAAGTTGCCCGGGCCCGATTCCGCCCAGGATGCCATCGCACCCGTGGTGTCGAGCAATGCCAGAACCGCGCCCTCGTGTACGCCTCCGGATGCATCACAATTGTCGGCGATCAGCGGCATTGTCAGCCGCGAGGTACCGCCGGTCATGTGTTCGACTGAGATGCCGCGATGGCCAATGAAGGGAACCTTGCCAATGTGCGGTCCCATGACACCGGGATCGGATTCGCCGTGATCACCTTGCGCAGTGTAATAGTCGGCTTCTTCGCGGCCGAAGCGTCCTCGAACCGTCGTGGTGACGTGGGCGATCGGTTTGCCTTCGGCGGTCTTGACATCGATGCCGACGAAACAGAGCTCACGTCCACGGCGCAGAAGCTGGGCGTCGGCGACGATTTCCTCGCCGATCGCCGCAGCCAAATAGCTGACCTGCATCTGCGCAGTGTGGAAGGGGCCGGCCTCCGCGTCGAGCACGGCACGCGCGATCGCCTGACCCGCGATGGCGCCGAGCGAGGCAGCGCAGCCACCATGAAGTGCCTTGCCCGGATTCGAGTTTTCGTCTTGATAGGGGAGTCGAAGTCGGGCACCCGAGTCATCGATGTGCTCGAGTTTCACGCCGAGGAACTTGCTGTAGGGTGACTCTTCGACCCAACTCTTGATCGCGTCCATCGTGTTATTCCTTCTCTTTTTCGCTTGAGGATCTTTAGAATTCTGGAATGAGGCAGGAGTGGATGGACTCCTGGCCTTCGACCTGTCGCGCAAGCGTTTTGATTGCGAGTTCTGCGTCTTCGAGTTTGAAATCATGGGTGTGCATCAGCTCGACTGGATGGCTCCGCTTCTCGAGCAAACGAATCGCACTGGCGTAGCCGCTCTGCGTGACGCCGATGGCCCCTTTGATCGTCAGCTCCTTCATCACGACTTTGTCGGAGATGAAGCCGGGGATCGGCTTGAAGCCCTTGACCCCCGCGAGCACGATGCAGCCGCCCATGCGCGCGAAGTCGACCGCCTGGACAATCGGTTCCGTCGCATAACTCGAAACGTCCAGAACGACATCCGCGCCGCGACCGTTGGTGAGTTCGAGGATTCTCTGGCGTGGATCTTCATTCTGTACGTCGATCGTGGCGTCGGCACCGAAGGTCCGCGCGATCTCCATCTTGCGCGCATCGGCCTCGAGCCCGGTCACGATGATCTTGTCGGCACCGGCTGCTCGACACGCAAGTACGCTCGCCAACCCTCTCTGGCCTGGCCCCATGATGACGACGGTGTCGCCGGGTCCGGTCTGGGGGATCTCGACCCCCCAGCGAAAGCCAGCACCGAGCGGGTTGAACATGACCGCAATTTCCGGCGCAAGCGTCTTGTCGACTTTGTGCACCACCGCGTTCGGGTCCAGATACATGTATTGGGAGTACGAACCCCAGAGCCCAGGCTCGTCGGATAGGGGGATATAGGAGTAGATGCGACGGGTGTCGCAGAGATGATATGAGCCGCCCAGGCATGGGCCGCAGTGATGACACGAGAGCATTGTCTCGACCGCGATGCGATCACCGATGTCGATGCCCCAGCGTTTGGCCGCCCGGTCGCCGATCGAGACGACCGTGCCGAGGGGTTCATGGCCGGGGACCGCCGGCATCGGCGTTCGCAGAACGCCTTCGAATTGCTCGTAATCACTCCCGCAAATCCCGCACGCATCGATCTGGACCAAACCGGCGTCGTCCGATATTTCCGGCATCGGGATATCCATCGGTTCGAGTTTGCGCGGTGCGGTTTGCACCATTGCGAAGCTGGTCTTGGGTAGATTCATGATTCATTCTTCCTTTCAGATCTATTCGCCTGAATAGACGCCTTCGGTCTTCTTCAGCCACGCGATCATCGCCGTACGAAAATCAGCCGAGCCCAGACAGACCGCTTGTGCATCCGCCTCGAACTCGAGCCCCTCCTCGAAACCGCTAGCCATGAGTCGATTCATGCCGGTCTTGATCATGGAGAGCGCAATCGGGGGTTTGGCTGCCAGCGTGCGCGCGTACTCATTCACGCGTTTCATCAACTGATCATCCGCAACGACCTCGAGTGCCAGTCCGAGTCGCAAAGCTTCCTGGCTATCGATGACATCGCCGCGGAAGGCCAGGTCCTTGGCTTTCTGTAGACCGATCAAGCGGGGTAGCAGCCATGTTCCGCCGTAGTCGACCGTGAGCCCTCGATTCACGAAGACCTCTGCGAAGCGAGCGGATTGTCCGGCGAACACGATGTCGCAGCCGAGTGCGAGATTGCAGCCGCCCCCGGCTGCCACGCCATTGACGGCGGCGATCGTCGGTTTCGGTAGACGATGCAGCTTGAGGGCCGGCAACATCGTCTCGGCTGTGAATTGTTTTCGTGCGATCGGACCTCGACCAAGTCGCTCGGCTTGCGCGCCGCCGCCGCTGAGATCTGCGCCGCTGCAGAATGCTTCACCGCAACCGGTCAAAACGAGAACCCGATCGTCGGGATTGGCGGCGACCTCGTCGAAGCGCTCTCCGAGTTCAGCGAACAGCTCCGGCGTGAGCGCGTTCTTCACCTTCGGACGATTGAGCGTGATCGTGGCGACGCCGGCATCGCGGCTCAGCGTGATCGCATCGATTTTCTGCTCGCCCATACAAAATCCCCCGTTCGGTTCCATTTCCTCGCCGAATCCTCTGGTCG
>JAQBEG010000445.1:0-2819 GCA_032123985.1 Deltaproteobacteria bacterium | reverse complement strand
GTGATGCAGCCGGTACTGAACGGGTCCGTCGCCCAGTCCTTCTCTACATAGCCAACAGTCTCGAGCGCTCAACTGCCGAAATAGCGTACAAGCTCCTCGACGACTTTCGCCTCGCGAACTTCCCGGTGCGCAAATTCAGGTGCTTCGGTCACCGACATGAAGCAGCTCAAGACCCCGAGCGAGCCATCCTCGGGTGAGTTGTCGAAGACGAGCTGCAGGGGTGCGCGATCGCTCTGCATCGCGCCGTTCTTCCCCATCGCCCGCCAGAAGGGCGATTTGTAGATCACGGATAGCTTTACGATCGGCAGCCGCGGTAGCCGCGCCCAACCGACTGCGAGCGCATGCTTGTCGGGTGGTAACTCGGGTTCGAAGCGGATGCGAAGAATGTCTGAAGGCATCATGGCAACCACGACGCGTCGAGCGCTAAAGATCGTGTCCCGGGTGTGCACGCGCAGCCTCGGCCCCCCTTGCTCGATGCGTTGGACCGGCTGCCCAAGGTGCAGTCGACCGCCGAGCTCCTCCGCCATGCGGATCGATAGGCGTTGCGAGCCACCTTCGAAGCGAAGATCCTGCGCACCTCCATCATTCATGATGAGTGGCAAGAGACCACCGGCACCGCGCAGGTAGTAGAGAAACCAGAGCAGCGAGATGCGCTCCGGATAACCCGCCATGATCGATCGGGTGATTACGCGAAAGATGGCCCACGTATAGGTCGTAGCCCGATGCTCCGAGAGCCAGTCACCGAGCGTCCGCTGGTCCAGCTGCTCGGCACCCTCGGCGGTCCAGGGTCGACCCACAGGCAGCTTCTTGGCTTCCCGGTCGATCTTCCAGGCAAGCTCGAGAAAGTCGACTGACCGACCGATCTCGGCGTCGGGAATCAGGCCGGTCGAGATCTTCCCCTGGATGTCATAGGTCGTGTCACCCTCGTAGTAGGCCGGGAACGTTCGAACGCCCAACTCGTCTGCGAGCAGCGCGATACGGTCCTGGCCGGGGCCCATCCACTCTCCGCCGCCCTCGACCACATGCCCATTCCCGATCGGCAGATTTACCGTTCGCCCCCCGACCCGCTCTCGCGCTTCGAGAACGTGTACCGAGGTGACGCCTCGTGCGATGAGCGCTCGGGCTGCCGTGAGACCAGCGAGGCCCGCGCCGATCACAACGACATCGGCCTCTGTGGGTCCAGTGGGTCCAGCGGCTGAAGTATGGCCGAGCCGAGGGTAGAAGCCGGTGGCCAGCGTCGCTGCCGAGAGCCCGATGAAGCGCCTCCGACTAACTCGCTCGAGGAAAGCCCGCGCTTCACGTTCAGGCATTAGTCGCACTCCAGTTGTGCCAGGTGGTTCGCAACTGCACGTCGATCCTCGGAAGGCAGGGACGTAGCGATCGCGGCCATCGCCGGATCTGCGGCGCGTGGGTTCATTGGCGTCGTATTCGCCATCTCGTTCAGACGGCGCAGCAAGTAGGCCTCATGCTGGCCGCAGAGCCTTGGGGCGTTCAGTGCGGGCTGACCAAGCGCATCCTGCGCATGACAACTCACGCAGAGCCCCGCGTAGAGCGCGGCTGCGTGCGCGCTCGGCTCGTTCGAGCCGTACCCTATTTGCTTGGGCTTCGGTAATGAGGAAAGGTAGGCGGAGACCTGCCGGATTTCCGTATCCGTGAGCGCGCGGGCGAAGGGCGTCATCACGGGAAGGTAGATCGAGCCGTCCTGCAAGCCCCGCAATCGCCCCTCGAGGATGGCGGCTGCCTGTCCGGCGAGTCTTGGAATCGTGCCATCCGCGCGGCCACTCGCATCCGCCAGATGGCAGGATGCGCAGGAAACGAAAACCTGCTTGCCCGCGGCACGAATCGGATCGCTCGGTTCGGCGGCGACCGCCCAGGGGTCGCGCAGGTTCGCCGAGTCGGTCTTGCGATCTTCGGATGCGACACAGGCCGAGATCAGAAGGACCACCACCGACAGTAGAATCGCTTTGCGCAGATCCGAATGCACGGATTCCTTCCGTCGTTTCAGGCGATAGCCGGCCCCGTCAGACGATCCTACTGCGGATACATCAGTTGCGCCTCACGCCGCCCGTGCTGGAACTCCGGATGGGCGCTACAACTAGAGCCAGATGAATTGCGATCTGAAGCTCTCGGGTGGCCTCGTTGTCGACGGCACTGGCTCACCGGCGTCTCGCGCCGATGTCGCGATCAGTGACGGGCGCATCCGCGCCGTGGGTGACCTGGCAGGGTTCGAGGCCCGAGAGACCATCGATTGCAGCGGTCGGGTCATCACACCAGGCTTCATCGACATTCACTCTCACACGGATTTTCTGCTGCCCGGAGCGGACGCGAGCACGTTGGTGGAACCCTTCCTACGCCAGGGTATGACCACGCTAGTCGGCGGCAACTGCGGATTCAGCCCGGCGCCGCTCACTAAAAAGAACCTCGCCGCGACCCGGGAAAGCAGTCGACTGATCCTGGACGACGAGATCGAGCCGCGATGGGAAAGCATGGACGGCTTTCTATCGGCTCTCGACGAAGGCGGAGTGCCTTTGAACGTCGCCGAGTTGGTGGGACATGGGGCCGTGCGTGCCGCCGTGATGGGCAGCCTCGACCCGGCAGTGCCCAGCGAAAAGCAACTCGACGCCATGGAAAGTCTGGCACGAGAAGCGCTCGAAGCCGGATGCGTCGGTATCTCGACAGGCCTCGGCTATCCGCCTGGAATCTTCGCTCAGCACGACGAACTCGCGCGTGTGGCGAGGTGGGCCGCCAACTCGAATAAGCTCTTTACCTCCCATGTACGCGCCTATAGCTGGGTGAGCCCGGTGTTCGAAAGCGACCCC
>JAQBEG010000444.1:0-7557 GCA_032123985.1 Deltaproteobacteria bacterium | reverse complement strand
CTCGCGGGCTCGGGCGCCGCGACAACCTCGTCTGCTGGATCACTTCGGAGACAGCTTCGAATGCGCCATCGATCGCTGTCGACGGAGCGCTCCTACGTGGGGTGGGTGAAGCGCTTCATCTTTTTTCACGAAGTTCGGCATCCGCAGGAGATGGGGAAGGCGGGATCGATTGACGGTCTTGCCGGAGCGCGTGACGCAGATGTTGCGAGAGAAAATTGCAATGTCATTGGCGCTGCATCGAAAAGATCTGGCAAAGGGATATGGTGAGGTGGAGCTACCCGGTGCACTCGCGCGAAAGTATCCGAATGCGGGTTGGGAGCCTCGTTGGCAATGGATCTTTTCGGCGGACCGGATGTCGGCCTGCCCGCGAACGGGGCGGATCGGACGTCATCATCTCTTCCAGACGACGATCCAGCGACATGTGAAGCGCGCGGCGCGCGATGCGGGGATCACGAAGCGGGTCACACCCCATACGTTTCGACATAGTTTTGCGACGGCACTTCTCGAAAATGGCTATGACATCCGAACGGTTCAGGAACTGCTGGGTCATCGCAGTTTGAATACGACAATGGTCTATACGCACGTCTTGAATCGCGGGGGACGGGGAGTGCGGAGTCCGGCAGATCTGGCTGGGGGGCGGCGATCCCCGGCGCGCGGAGATTCGCGACGCAATCAATCGCTCCGTCCTGATTGACCAACGCGGCGGCGAATCTCGACGTCACCGGCTTTGAAGACGACGCCGGAGGGTGAGATCTCCTGAACGACGAGCCCGCCTATGGCGTCGCCCTCTCGAAGCGTGAGAACTTCGTTCGTAGCCGCGAGTCGAATCTTGGCAGAGCGACGGGCCGCATCGGGATGCCAGGCGGTGCGAACGATCGCCAGATCGGGAAAGCGGGGACGATACGCGAGCTCGTTCTTACGAGGGCTGGGGGTCAGTGATGGCCGCGATGTCCCGAGTCTTTCTTCGGGGGCGGGTGTGGGTAAGGGTACGGAGCCACTGGCCGTTCGGGGTTCGCGGATCGTCGGTTTGGGGCGACTGCGCGGGGCCGAGGGCTCGGGCCGCGATGCTTTGGGCGTGGCGGTCGCGCGGCGCGAATCGACGGCCGGTGCTGCCGTGGTCGGGGTGACCGCAGCCAGTGCCAACGGGGCGGCCGCTTTTGGCGGAGGCGAGGGCTTTGCTGCGACAGATCCCATTTCCTCCTTGCGTGCGTCAGGTTTGCTCGTCGCAGGAGGCGAAGCGAGCGACGGTTTGGGCGATGCCGCGACGTTTGATGCGGCCGGTTCAGGAATCACGACGGGCAAAACCGGTACGAATGCCGGAGCTTCTTCCGGGACTGAACCGGTCACTTGACTCGCTGTCGGATGTATTGAAACGGGTTCTGCAACGGCTACCTGGGCGGCGGGATCGGCGAAGGGAGCCGCCGCTCGGGCTCGCGTGGGCGGCGCCGACCTGGGTGTAGGCGCGGAGCTTGGCGCCGGTGGCAACGCTGTCGCGACGGTGATCTTCTTTGGCTCGTTCGGAGCGACTGCCTCGTCGGTCATTGACGAGTAGATGCCGAATCCGAGAACCAACATCAGCACGACCGCGGACGCAGCGATTGTGATTCGCCTCTTTCTATTGGGATCGCGCTGCGCGTCGGCGCCTGCTTCGGAAGCATACTCTTCGGCGAGGATACGGTCGCGAAGTTCATGTGCGTCGAGCGAACGAGTTCCGGGAAGCTCGTCGCCGGTATCTGTGAAGTCCGTCGCCGAACCTGCCGTCGGACTATCTTCTTCGAGACGGCGGAGGGCTTTGAGAATCGTGCTCATCCGCGATCTCCTGCGCTGTCGGCAGTATCGGCTCGGCTTGGGACAGGCGTCGACGACGGAAGGAACAGAGAGGCATCGTCACGCGAGAGGCGCGGGACGGGGTAACGGTCGAGCTGGCCGTAGAGGGCAATCTGCGTGAGAGGGCCGGCGATGCCGTCGGCGACGAGGCCGCGTTTGCGTTGGAATCGAGTCAGCGCGGCGAGCGTATTCCCATCGAAAATTCCGCTCGCGCTTCCTTCGTAGAACCGCAGCTCGGTGAGGGCACGCTGTAACCAGAGGACGCCGCCGCCTTCTTCGCCCTGCTGGATCAGGTAGGGAATCGGATCGAATTGCTCCCATACTATGATGCCGGTTTCGAGCCAATGGGCAGCGAGTTCGTTGATGGGAACGGTGACGCTGCGATTGGAGATGAGTCCGTCGACGCGCGCGCGATCATCCTTGAAGCCGGTGATCGCGAGCCAGCGGTATTCGGAGTTGTCGAGCGTCACGTCGATTGCGGATTTGTCGCGTGTGGGGGTCGGTGAAACTGGCAACAGGACGGGATGGTCGAGGCGGCGAAGCAGGCCGATCGAGCCACCTTCGAAGCGCGTGGCGATGAGTCCGCGGGTCTCTATGCCCGATTGAAGCGCGCTGACGTTGTTCGGCGCGGATCCGAGTGCGGGCTCGGCACGACCGAATCCTTTGAGGACTGCGCGCTGGCTTTGACCCATCGCAACCAGACTGTTTCGTCTGGCGAGCAGGCGTGCGAAGAGTCCCGGCGCCAGCGCGGTCACTTCGGGTACAGGATGCGCCGGAATAGCGAGCGAAGCGGCTACGGAGATCATGCCATTGGTTGTCTCTCTGTCTGAGCCAGCGGCGTTGCCGGTGATGTCGGCGCTGCCGGCGCGTTGGACCGAAGACCCGCCGAGATCCTCGGGCGTGACGAAGCCGATCCCGCGAGCGAGCGGCGTGCGTTCATCGCCACCGATCGAGATCGAAGCTTCGTATGCGCCGCCGACTACGGGCGGCGTTGCGGTTGCTCGAACGTCGCGTGCGCCCGATGAAGCGGCTTGAGTCAGCGTGCTGTCTCCGGAGCTGTTGAGTCGGATCGCGTTCGAAAGGCCATGGCGGCCAACCTGAAGTCCAGCAAAAAGCGCCAGGCCAACGAACGCGACGCTCGCAGCGAGAAACATCCAGGGTCGCACGATCGACCGGGGACCTTCACCGCGTTCCCTGCCTCGCCGAGCATCGGGAATTTCGCGAGCGGCGGCCCTAACAAGCGCCGGACCGATCTGCGCGGCGCGAATCGCGTAGCCGGCCAGGAGCGCGCGATCGCAGAGTTGATTGACGAGCCGCGGAACGCCGCCAGTGCGGCGGTGCACCTCCCGCAGCGCGGCTTCCGAAAAAAGATCCTTGGGAACGCCCGCGGCAACCGACAGGCGGTGCCTAACATAAGAGTGCGTCTCCCGAGCACCAAGCGGTTCGAGTTTCCATCGGACGCTGATTCGCTGTCGCAACTGTCGAAGCCCGCGATCGTCGAGCTTGCGATCGAGTTCGGGCTGACCAAGGAGGAGAATCTGAATGAGTTTTTCGCGACTCGTTTCGAGGTTCGAGAGCAGTCGGACCTGTTCGAGGGTTCTTTCGGAGAGCGTCTGTGCCTCATCGATGATCAACAGGACACGTCGACCCTGCCGCTTCTGTTCGACCAGAAAGGCGTTGAGCTGAGTCATCAGGCCGCGCCGCGTGAGACCTTCCGCGGGCAGGTCGAATTCGGCACAGATAGATTGGAGTAGTTCGAGGGCGGTGCGACTGGGATTGAAAAGGAAAGCGAGTTCGGTATCGCCATCCAGTCGCTTTAGCAGTGTCCGGCAGAGCGTCGTCTTGCCGGTGCCCACCTCGCCCGTGATCGAGATAAAGCCCTCCCCCTGCTCGATTCCGTAGAGCAGATGAGCGAGTGCCTCACGGTGTGAGCCGGCGAGATAGAGAAATCGGGGGTCGGGGCTCAGCGCGAAAGGCTTTTCACGCAGGCCGTAAAACGCGGTATACATCGGGTACAGATCCGGGGTCGTAGTCTAACTGATTGAATCTAAAAGTGAATCCGAACGAATGAACAAAGGGTTGGACATGAGCGGGACCATGCCGAAGACGGGGAAAACCGAGGGCCCCGATCTTGGGACATCTGCTGCCTTTGGCGAGTTCGATGAAGCGATTGAATCGGCGCAAGCCGTGGGAATCGACTCGGGCGCAACACTTGTCAAAATCTGCGTCCGAGACCGGGACGGGGGTCTCTACTTCGCGACCTGGCCGTCGCCCTCGAAGGAGCGCGTCGTCGAGTTGCTCGACAAGCTCGCGCCCGATCATATTGGTGTGACCGGCTGTGGGTCGATCCCGATTCTCGCAGACCTCAACCGACAGGTCATGCATCCGATCGAGTTCGATGCCTGGGGACGCGGCGCGAACGAAATTCTGGCCGAATCTGGCTTGGCCTCCGACAAGCCCTACCTGTTGATCTCGATCGGAACGGGCACGTCGGCGCTGCGCGTCGAGGGCAATCTCGTCGAGCGCGTAGGCGGAACAGCACTTGGCGGCGGAACGGCTCTCGGACTCGGGCTCGCACTCACGGGATGCCAGAGTCACGACGAACTCGTCGAGCTCGCAACCAGTGGTCAGCGCGGGGGCGTGGATCTTCTGATCTCGGATATCTATGAAAGGGCCGAAGTGCCGATTGCCGCCGAAGCGACGGCGGCGTCCTTTGGCAAACTGGCGCGGTCGCTCAATCGGACGAGTCAGGACGGCGGTCCGAATTCGCAGGTGCCCTTTCCCGCCGCACCGCCAAAGAGAGAAGACATGGCTGCCGCGATCATGGGCCTCGTCGCTGAGAACATAGCGTTGATTTCGAATGCGATCGCGACCGTGGCTGGCGTGTCGCGCATCGTCTACGGCGGATCGACGCTCAACGAAAACCCGACGCTCGTCCAGACCGTTCGCGTCTTGACGAGCGTGATGGGATTCGAGGCAATCGTGCTCGCGCGGAGTGGTCATGCGGGCGCCCTCGGTGCCATGCTCCTGTGTTCCCCGGAGAAGCGTTCCTGAGGAAGAGGGGTTCAAAAGAAAAACGCGCGCCAAGCTGAGCAAGGCGCGCGTTTTGGCCATTGTCGTCCTAGCCCCGACTTATTCTATTCCGCGCTCGGCTGATTCGGGTCGCGCAGCGCCGGCTCGGTCGGTTCCTGGTCGCCTTCCCCGTCTTCGGGTCGAGCAAGATTGCGAACAGCACGCTGGGTGCGAGCAATCGCGGCGCGCTGGACACGCAGTTCTTCGGTCTGCGCCGCCACCTGACGCTCGAGACGATCTCGTGCATCGACGAGTTCGTCGATTCGACCCTCGAGCGATTCCACGCGACGATTCATCTCGCGCATCATCTGTTGAAATTCTTCGGGAATCTCTACCCCTGCTGCAGGCATTCCGCCGAGGCTCTCGTTTACCTGGTCTCGCGAGATCACTTCCATATCATCCATCATGCTTTTCTCCTCCGAATCGCCAAACACGACCGATTCCGACTCTTTCTCTTCATCGTGAAGGGACGCGCGCGTCGCGCCCTCTCTCTCTGTTCCCAGCGTCATTCGCGGACCGCTGCCTGAAAGCCCCTCAAACGGGTTGTCTTCGTCTCCAAGCGGTGCCCGGGCGCCATCGTCGTAATTGTTCTCGCCTTCCTCAGCGAAGTCGACTTCGTCGCCGCCTGAAAATCGACGGGCAGCGAAAACGCCACCTAGCAACAACGCGATCGCGCCAACCCCGGCCAATGACCATGTCATCCAATCGCTGCCCTGATTCATGGCGGGCTTCGACATGACCACCATCGGACGCGTCGACGGAACGGGCGTGGGCCGAGCCTGCGCAGGCATCTCGGGCGCCACTTCCGCAACAACCACTGGCACTTCGATCGGGACCGAAGTCGAAGGCTCGTCAACGACGACGACCCTTTCGGGCAGTGGCTCGACCTCATCCGCGAGCTCGGCTTCGACCTCAACCACGACTTCATCCGCGACCTCTGCGACCTCTGCGACCGGCGTCGGCTTCACAGCTGGCGCAGGTGCTGCAGGAATCTGCGCGACGACCGCTTCGAACGCGGGTGCGTCGAAGCTCGGTACCACTTCTGTCTTCGGTGTCGGAGCCGGCTTGGCTTTCGGTTTCGCAGCCGGTTTCGCAGCCGGTTTCGCAATCTTCGCGACGGACGGCGTGACCTTCCTGTCCGAAAGAACATCGAGCACGATGCGCGGCGGACTCGCGAGGATCATCTCCTTCAGTCTGAGGCCGTCCTTTGCCAGTCGAATGCGAGCGATCGAGCGAGATCCGGATGGCTCGATTTCGACCTGCACGATGAGTGATTTGGATGATTGAATGCGACGCGGAATCGAAGAGGCTTCGATTGAAATCACCAACTCCTCGACATTCGATTTCGGGTCCGATCGCTCGATTCGATAGCCGGCGGCTCGGTCGAGTTCGAAGACGACGCGGGTAAACTCGGCATGTCTGCCGACCCGGACCTCCATGATCTCTGCCGCCATCGCACTCGAAGCGCAGACGAGCAGCCCGAGCATCAAACACAAGGACCCAACCCCTCGCGCGATTCTCAGACTCCGAAGGGTGGGAAGACGCCCCCCTTCGAATGGATTGGTCGACTGATTCGACATTTCGGGCGGCACCCCCTGTGACTCAAACGAAGATCAATTGCTCGGGCAGCAATTCCTGACTTGCGGAGCCTAATTGCCCGCTAAATTGCGTAAGAGCTACATCACTTCTTCGGAAACAATCGCTCAGGCTTTACGAAAAATCTGCGAGAAACTTGCCTATTGCTGAATAGAAATGAGTCTATTTACACACATAACTGTTCTTTTCACGTCTCAGGCTCGTGTCCGATACGATTCGCAAAAATCCTCGCAAGTATCCGAATTGCCTCAACGATACGCGGACCGTACCACGAGACCAGAGTGCCGTCGATCAAATGAATCCGCGCATTACGAGCGGCCGGGCAATCGATCGCCGAGAGCCGCTTTCGATCGGCCTCGTCGAAGGCATAGGGCTCATCCGGAAGCAGAATCACGTCGGGCTGAGCCTGTACGACATCGTCGAGATCAACGATCGGATAGCGCCGATTGGCACCGGACTCGACAATCGCAAAGAGATTGTCTCCGCCACAAAGCTCGATCATGTCATGGATATAGGTCTCGCGAGCAATCGTCATCCATGGGTCGCGCCAGATCGGGCAGAAGACCTTCGGACGATCACCGATCGGGGCACTGCGCATCGCCGCGACCTCGATGGCCCTCTCGACCGGAACCACCCACCGCTGCACCGCCTCGGCTTTCGCGCCAAACCCCGCCAACTCACGCAGCAGCGCGGCCCCTTCGCGCACCGTGCGCGGATAGGTCACCCAGACGTCTATCTCGGCCTGCGCCAACTGCCGCACCGCGCGCGCCGTATTCTCCTCGTGGTTCGCGATCACGAGATCGGGTGCAAGGTCGATAATCGCTCGAACATCCGCGTCCTTGGTCCCACCGACGCGCGGAAGTCCGCCAAACGCGCCCCTCGGATGGACACAGTATTCGGTGACGCCGACGAGGCGATCGCCCAAACCGAGCACCACGAGCGCCTCGGAAAGACTGGGCACAAGGCTCACGATCCGGCTGAAATCTCGATCAGGAAGATCGCTGCGACTCGAATGGATGCGAGGATGCGTGAGCGATACCTCGTGTCGCGAGCCCTCAGATG
>JAQBEG010000443.1:0-3734 GCA_032123985.1 Deltaproteobacteria bacterium | reverse complement strand
CACATGGGCCTCGGTGCGACGTTCGAGGACGTCGAGATGACTCCCTTTCCGCCGAGCGCGAGCAGAGGCAGCGTGAGTGCGTCGTCGCCTGACAGAACAGCGAAGTCGCCCGGGGATCGAGCGATGACGTGTGCCATTTGATCGAGATTACCCGATGCCTCTTTGATGCCAACGATGTTGTCGAGGCGCGCTAGTCGTCCGACGGTCTCGGCCGAGATGTTCGAGGCCGTGCGACCGGGAACGTTATAGATGATGACCGGGAAGCCCGTCTCCTTGGCGACCGCCGCGTAATGAGCGTAGATCCCTTCCTGGGTCGGCTTGTTGTAGTAGGGCGACAAGAGCAGCGCGCCCTGGGCTCCCGCTTCCTTTGCGTGCATCGTCAATTCGATCGCTTCTCGGGTCGAATTCGAACCTGCGCCCGCGATGACCGGGACACGGCCCGCTGCCGTTTCGATCACGATCTCGACTACGCGACGATGCTCGAGATGAGAGAGCGTGGCCGACTCGCCGGTCGAGCCGCAGGGCACGAGTCCATCGATGCCCGCCTCGATCTGTCGTTCGACGAGATTGCGAAGCGACTCTTCGTCGACTTGTCCGCCGCGAAAGGGCGTGATGATCGCCGTATGAATGCCTTCGAACATGTGTGTTTCCTCTTCGCGTCTACTTCGTGATCAAAGAGCGCGTTAGGCGTCTTCGAGCGGCCACTCGCCGGTAAAGACCTTGGCCGCGGGACCCGTCATCCAGATCGAGGAATTCTTGTCGGCCCAGGCGATTTGGAGTTCTCCTCCTCGCAGCTCGATCGTGACCTCGCGATCGACGACGCCGCGAAGCATTGCGGAAACCGCGACGGCGCACGCACCGGATCCGCAGGCGAGCGTTTCGCCCGTTCCGCGTTCCCAGGTTCGCTGGCGAATCCGGTCTCGCGAAACGATCTCGATGAACTCGACATTCACGCGATTCGGGAAGGCGACATGATGTTCGAGCGCGGGGCCGACGCGATCGAGAGGAACCGTATCGATGTCGTCCACCTCGATCACGCAATGGGGATTGCCGATCGAGACGGACGAGGCACGCAGGTCGTCAGGGCCCTCGGGCCAGAGATCGGCCGGAAGATCGATCGGCACATTCAGGATCGGGCCGGTTCCCGTTGCGAGGGTGGTCGGAATCTTTTCCGGAATCAGAATCGGCAACCCCATGTCGACCGTGACCAGGCCGTCACCGGCCCAGCGCGGCCTGACGATGCCTCCGAGAGTCTCGACGCCAATCTCGTCGGAGGTCGTGTGCTTCTGGTCACGCAGAAAAAGATAGAAGGCTCGGATTCCGTTCGCACACATCTCGACCTGGCTGCCGTCCGCATTGTAGATGTCCATGCGGAAATCGGCCGACGACGATTGGCGGACGACTAACATCTGATCGAAACCTACGCCGAAATGGCGATCGGCGACGACGCGTGCCAGCGCGGAGAGATCACTCGGCAGATCTTCGCGGATTCCGTCGAGGACGACGTAGTCGTTCCCGGCTCCATGCATTTTGGTAAAGGGTATCTGGCGGCTCACTACGGTTGACTCGATCTATCGGGCGTGTCTTCGGGGGACTCTTCTTCATACTGCACTTCGGACGCCGGTACCCCGACAACCTGATCTTCTTCGGCAGGTTGCTGGGCCACGCCTTTGACCGTGCCGACACGCACGGGTCTGCCATAGCGTCCGCATGAGAGCAGTGTACCTGCGATCGCGAGAATTGTGACGACCATGACTGCGTAGCCACGACTGGGGAGGCCTACGCATCTCATTGCAACCCACCTCCTGGATCGGCGACCTCGCGGTCGCCCGCTTCGAGCGCCTCGAGCGCGAGGCGCTCCTGTGCCATTTCCGATTCCACGTCGTCGAGCGCTGCCTCTACGCAACCGCGCGCGGTGCCACCTGTAAGCGAACGGCTCTCGAGGCTGCGTTCGAGATCGAGGAGTTCGTTCGCGCCGGCCGAAAAGGCCTCGTGGAACGACTGCATGTCGGCATGGCTGAGGGAGCGCAGATCGATCTGCTTGTCCGTACAATGACCAACGATCTTGCCGACGACTTCATGGGCATCTCGAAACGGCATGCCGGTTAGGACGAGGATCTCCGCCAGATCGGTCGCCAGCAACATCGAATCCGCAGCGGCCTCCCGCATGCGATCGACCCGAACCTCGAGCGTCGCGAGTGCACCCGACATCACCTCGAGGCAGTCTCGCAACGTCGTCACCGAATCGAAAAGGGGTTCTTTGTCCTCTTGCAAGTCCCGGTTGTAGGTGAGAGGCAATCCCTTCAGCACCGTCAGGAGCGTCACGAGGTTGCCGATCACTCGCCCGGTCTTTCCCCGCACGATTTCGGGTACGTCCGGATTCTTCTTCTGCGGCATCAGGCTGGACCCCGTCGAGTAGGCGTCAGCCAGGACGACGAAGCCGAATTCACTCGTCGACCACAGCACCAGCTCTTCGGCGAGTCTCGATAGATGGACCATCGTAATCGCGGCGTGCGCGAGGTACTCGAGCGCAGCATCCCGCGAAGCGACGGTGTCCATACTGTTTCGCGTCGGCCCCTTGAAGCCGAGTTCCGCGGCGGTCTCTTCACGTGCGAGCGGCAACGTCGAACCGGCGAGCGCGCCCGCGCCCAGCGGACAGTGTGCGATGCGCGCGTGGGCGTCCCGAAAGCGCGAAGCATCGCGGCCCAGCGCCTCGACGTGCGCGAGCCAGTGATGAGCGAGGCGCACAGGCTGCGCCCGCTGCATATGGGTATAACCGGGCAAGACTGTGTCGATATGCTCGCGCGCCCGTTCTACCAGGACGCCGCGTAGCTCGAGGATCCCTCGCTCTGTCGCGAGCGTGACTTCGCGCAGGAAAAGAGCCAGATCGGTCGCGATTTGATCGTTTCGACTCCGCCCCGTATGCAGCTTGCCGGCGACGGGTCCGAGATGATGACGCAGTCGCACCTCGATATTCATGTGAATGTCTTCGAGCGCGGGATCGAAGGGAAAACTTCCTGCCTCGATTTCGCTGGCAATGAGGTCGAGGCCTCGAAGCAATTCCAGAGCGTCGTCGGCCGAGATCAGCCCAGCTTTCCCGAGCATGCGCGCCTGGGCGCGAGAACCTCGAATATCATGGTTTGCCAGGACCCGATCGAAGTGGATCGATGCCGAGAAGCGCTCGACGGTCGGATCCGTGGCCTCGCTGAATCGCCCGCCCCAGGGTTTGTTTGTACTCATGGCGCCCTACTCTCGCGGTTCGTGCGCCAGCGCACAAGACAGGCGCAGACGGCGACCGAGCAATTCTAGATCTTGTCGATTCTGAAGGAACGACGAGCCCCGGACCGGTTCCATGACCGACACTCAGGGCGCGCCGCCCGTTCGTGGCATGGTCGCTGGGTCGGGGATCGGTACCGTCCCGTGGGGCCGTGTCGCGCAGTGGGGACGGGAGGCCAGAATGGCAAGGGCCAGCAACAAAACAGGCCGCGGCAAGGGCCGAGGATCCGATGGGAAGCGACGATCGTTCGCCGACTCCTCGAGTCGGTCTGGTGCGTGGTTGCGCGCGCGTCGCGTTGGGCTCGTCACGGTCGCGCTGGCCTTCGGCGCCGGTCTCTGGGTGGCAGGTTGGCTTCTCGATCTCGACCGGATCGTGGTGTCGCGCTTCGAAGGGCGTCGCTTCTCAGTCACCTCGCGCGTCTACGCGGCGCCGATCGTGATCTATCCGGGCGTCGACT
>JAQBEG010000442.1:0-9965 GCA_032123985.1 Deltaproteobacteria bacterium | reverse complement strand
CTGACGGTCGGACAAAATCTGCGCCCGACTCCGAAGCATGCGTCGGTGGAGCGCTATTGGCGGCCGGAGGAATTTGACGAACTCGTGATCGAAGCCCGCAGCCGCGGATTCCTGCTGGTGTCCGCATCGCCCTTGACTCGATCTTCCTACCATGCGCAGAAGGATTTTCGGCTGCTCCAGGCGGCCCGAATGGAACGTCTCTCCGCCAGCCGCTGAGCCCCGCCTGCAAGAAGGCTGGGGCTCTCCCTTGGGCTCAGGCTTCCGCTGTAGCCGGCCGATAAATACGGCCATGCGATCTGGTGCATGTCCAGCGGGCCTCCTTTTGGCAGTGCTCATCATGGGAACCTTCGTCGCGCTCGAAGGTGAAAACGTCGCCAAGGAGATGGGGTTGGTCGACGGTGACCCCGTGCTGGTTTTTGTCGTTCCGCTTCCCAAGAGTGCTCGCCAGATTCGCGCCGCGGTCCCGAAAGATCGTGTGGTGTGGGAAGGCGAGGCCGGTTTCGCGCTGGCAGGTGAACGCGTCGTCACGCCGAGTCTCGATCAGGCGGGCGACGTAATTAAAGGCGCCGGATGGATCGATCGCCCCATCCAGATCGTGACGCTCGACGCGGACCCCGGCGATGCTGCGGAGCGGGATCTCAGCGACCCTGCATCAAGGGAGGTGCGACGCGAGCGGCTTCGCGAGTTGGTGCATAAGCCGACGCTCAACCACGGCGAACAGATGTTCATCTTGCAGGCGATGAGCGAAGGAATCGAAATCTAGTCGGACGCTAGTCGTCGACTGTTTTGGTCGATTTGAGCGCGCTGTTCTCTCGGTACCAATCAATTGTGTTTTCGGCGTGCGAGCGCTCGCTTTCGAGAAACTGTTCGATCGCGCCAGCGAGTCTCGGGTCGGAAATGAAGTGTGCGCTGTATGTCGGCGACGCGTCGAAGCCGCGAACCTGCTTGTACTCGCCTCCCGCGCCGGGTTCGAATCGATCGAGCCCATTCTCGATGCAATGTTCGATCGCGGCGTAGTAGCAGACATTGAAATGAAGATGCCGGACCTGGCGTGTCGCGCCCCAATAGCGTCCGTAGAGTGCATTGCCCTTTTGAACGTTGAAGGTGCCGGCGATTTTCTCGCCTGCCTGTTCCGCGATGATGAAGACGAGTCGATCTCGAAATCGTTCGACGAGCAGTTCGAAAGTCTCGCGATTGAGGTATTGACGGCCCCAGGCACGCTCTTGGATTGTCGAGAGATAGAAGCGATAGATCGGATCGATCAATTCGGCGGAAATCGCATCCCCAGCATATGTCTCGATGCGGACTCCCTGGCTCAACATCTCGCGTCGTTCGCGCCGAACCTGATTCCGCCGTTTGCTGCGGAACGCGCCAAGATAGCCCTCGAAGTCTCGGTAGCCCTGGTTATGCCAGTGATATTGCAGGCCGATGCGTGTGTGAAACCCGAGCTGTTTCAGGGCTTCCGCTTCGTTGGGGAGGCAGAAGTTCACGTGCACGCTCGAAATGTCGTTGGCTCGACAAATTTCGCGAAGTGCTGCGCCGAGCCGCTCGATCCAAATCGTGCGGTCGGCGTCGGGATGTACGAGGAAGCGCGAGCCGCTGACCGGTGAAAAAGGCACGCCGACCAGGAGCTTTGGGTAATAGTTGATCCCGGCGCGGTAGGAAGCGTCGGCCCAGCTGTGGTCGAAGACGAACTCGCCTTCGCTGTTGGTCTTCACGTAGAGAGGGCAGGCGGCAACGATCCGGCCGTTTTCGCGTGCGACGAGTGGCTTGGGACTCCAGCCAGCTTCTTCACCGAGTGTTCCCGATTCCTCCAGAGATGCGAGGAACGCCCATTCGAGAAAAGGAGATTCGTTTCCGACCAATGCATCCCATTCGTCTTTCGAGAGGCTTGCAATGCCTTCCTCGAGTCGGATTTCCATCTTCGGCGCGTGGTCGGGCATGTCTCGAGAGTGTAGCTGGGAAGCCTATGTGTCGGTGCTGCGACGTGATCGGTCTGCGGGCTATGCTTACGCCGATGATCTCACGTAAAGGCAAAGATCTGGTCGAAGAAAGGCTCGCAGCGGGCCCCCCGGGAGGCGATGATGGCCAGCCGCCCTTCGATCCCTCGAAGGAGCGAGATCGGGGCGTAGCGACCAAGCAGCGTTCGAAGTCGGCGAGGCCGCCGCGCTTCAAGGTCATTCTCTACAATGACGATTACACCCCGATGGAGTTCGTCGTACAGGTTCTTGAAAAGATTTTCGGGAAGAGTCCGTCTGCAGCGACGCAGATCATGCTGCAAATTCATCGGGGTGGAATGGGCGTGGCCGGTGTCTACGTTCTCGAAGTCGCAGAAACAAAGTCGGCGACCGTACAAAGAATGGCCGAGGAGCGTGGTTACCCGCTTCGCTGCGGCGTGGAGAAGGAATGAGTTCGATCGGCCGCGACCTTCAGATGACGCTTCAGGCCGCTCACCGCGAAGCGGTCGTGCGACGCCACGCGTATCTCACTGTCGAACATCTTCTCTACGCCTTGATCCATTCGGACGACGGTGCTCGAATCCTGCGCCATTCGGGAGCCGACATCGACCGACTGCGCACGGAAATCGAACGCTTCTTCAATGAAGATCTCGAGTCGGTGCCCGGCGATGATCCGGTCGAGACGATGCAAACACTTGCCTTTCATCGTGTGATCCAACACGCCGTGGACCATTCTGACAGCGCGGAAAAGGACGAGGTTGAAATCGGAGATCTGATCGTCGCGATCTTTCAGGAACCCGACGCGCATTCGATGACGCTATTGCGTGCACAAGGCGTCTCTCGTCTGGATCTCTTGCGATATATCAGTCACGGCGAATCGAAGCTCGATCAAAACGGGGCCGCCGGGGAGGGTGGCGGCGCTGCGTCGCCGCTTCTCGGAGGCGAGGAGAGCGAGGGCGTTCCGACCGACCCGCTGGCTGCGTTCACGACAAATCTCACCGAGCGAGCCGCTGAGGGCAAGCTCGATCCTCTCATCGGTCGCGGGCCGGAACTCGATCGTGCGATCCATATCCTCGCGCGTCGGCGCAAAAACAATCCGATCTTCGTCGGCGAGACCGGGGTCGGGAAGACCGCGCTGGCAGAAGGCCTTGCGCTCCGGGTCCACGAGGGCAGAGTGCCGGAGGACATGAAGAACGCCGAGATCTACTCTCTAGATCTCGGCGCATTGCTGGCCGGCACCCGCTATCGCGGCGATTTCGAAGCGCGCTTCAAAGCACTACTCGGGGCTCTCCAGAAACGCGATCGCTTCATCCTCTTCATCGACGAAATTCATACGATCCTGGGCGCGGGTTCCGCACAGGGGACGACCGTCGATGCGTCGAATCTATTGAAGCCGGGCCTGGCCGACGGCACGCTGCGCTGCATGGGATCGACGACATACCAGGAGTACCGACACTTCGAGCGCGATCGCGCATTGTCCCGACGATTTCAGAAGATCGATGTCGAGGAACCATCGCCGAAAGAGTGCGTGCGCATTCTGCAGGGTCTGGCGCCTCGCTACGAGGCCCATCACGGCGTTCATTATACGGCTCCCGCACTCAGGGCTTGCGTCGACCTCGCTATTCGCCACGTAAACGATCGTTTCTTGCCGGACAAGGCGATCGACGTGATGGATGAATCCGGGGCGGCGGTTCGGCTGCGGCCTACGGGCAAGAAGCGGCGGACGGTCGGCGTTCACGATATCGAGCGAGTCGTAGCGCGGATCGCTCGCGTCCCCGTCGAAACATCAATCGCACAAGATGCAGAGCGATTGGAACGACTCGAAGCGGATCTCAGAGCCGTGATCTTCGGCCAGGATGGCGCAGTCGAGACCGTTGCGAGTGCTGTGAAGCGTGCGCGCGCCGGCCTCGCGGGGATCGACAAGCCGACAGGCTCATTTCTTTTCGCGGGGCCGACTGGCGTTGGCAAGACCGAGCTGGCGAAACAACTTGCAAAGACACTCGGCGTACCATTTTTGCGTTTCGACATGAGCGAGTATATGGAGAAGCACTCCGTGTCGCGGCTGATCGGGGCACCGCCCGGCTACGTGGGATATGACCAGGGCGGCATCCTGATCGAGCAGGTCCGCAAACATCCCTACGCAGTCCTGTTGCTCGACGAGATCGAGAAAGCGCATGCGGATGTGTTCGACGTTCTGCTCCAGGTGATGGACCACGCCACGCTGACCGACAATCAGGGACGTGAGGCCGACTTCCGACACGTCACTCTGATCATGACCTCGAACGCCGGTGCACGGGAGATGGCGAGTCGCGCGATCGGCTTCACAGAGCTGCGCCGTGGCGATGGGAATCAGGAAATCGAGAAAATATTCAGTCCTGAGTTCCGGAATAGACTCGACGAAATCGTGCGATTCGACGCGTTGCCGGAAGAGGTGATGGAACTCGTTGTCGAAAAATTCGTGCGCGAACTGGAAGAACAGCTTCGCGAGCGGAAGATCGAGATCGAGCTACGCCCGGCCGCCCGGAAGCTCCTCGCCAAAAAGGGCTACGACCCCGATTTCGGGGCGCGACCATTGGATCGCTTGATCCAGAAAGACATCAAGAATCCGCTGACAGACGAAGTGCTCTTTGGCCGCTTGAAGGGCGGGGGGCGCGTGGTGGTCGATGCGGATGACGCAGAGACTTTCGTATTCTCGTTCGGCGATTCGTAGCTCGCGACGTCAGGCCTCTCTTGCCATGTGTGGAGGAGAGGCGCCGACTCACCTTTCGCTCCAGTGCCCACGTACGAAACTCACCCCGAGCCATGCTGCCCGCGCAATGTGATCGAAGATCAGCGTGGCCCAGATCCAGGCGACATCGAGTTCGAGGACCGCGCCAATCACGATTGCGACGGGAACGCGGATGCACCAATTGCCGATCATGGCGGCAATGAGAGGGGTGATCGTGTCGCCGGCGCCCTTGTGGGCACCGCCCAGGGTGAAGTGCATCTGTAGAAACGGCTGGGCCGCGGCGAGAGCGAGCATGAAGGGGGAAAGTGCCGCGACGACCGCAATGTCGCTCGTGAAGAGTTCGGCGAGCGGAACCCGAAACCAGGCGAAGAGAAGGCCGAGCGGGAGCGCGGTTCCGATCGCGAGCATGACCGCACGTTGTCCGGCACGCACCGCGACGTTCCTCTGGTTTGCGCCCAGGGCTTGACCAACGACGGTCGAGCAGGCCTGAGCGTATCCGGTCCCTGGAATCCACGAGAATGAAAGCAGTGAGATGCCCACCGTGTATGTAGCAACCGCCAAAGTCCCGTAGTAGTTGCTGAGCACCCAGAAGTACGAGAGCAGACCCATGTTGAGCACGATGCGTTCCGCGACCCCGGGCACGGCAATTCGAATGACCTGCCGCGTCATCGGGTTTCGTCGGAAGAGGTCTCTCAGTCGCAAGGCGGTCGGAGCGTCGCGTGGCACTCGCGACAAAACGATCAGGAATAGGACGAGCCCGATCGCCTGACTGATCGCCGTCGCCAAACCCGCTCCGACGAGCTCGAGTCGCGGCGCACCGAAGAGTCCGAATATGAGTACGGCGTTGAGGGCGAGTTTCGAAGTCATCACGACCAATGCGATGAACATCGGCGTTCGCATGTCTCGATTTGCGCGCAGTGCGCTCTCGAAGATGAGTGTGAAGGAAAGCATCAATGATGCGCCGACAGTGAGCTCGAGGTACGGAGCAGCAATCGCGATCACAGATGGCACCGCGCCGAGGAGAGCCAGAGCCTCTTCGCTGAAGGTGAAGAGCGTCGTCGCGTAGACGAGGGTCACGAACGCAGAAATCTGGACCGATCCGGCAAAGGCGTGCCGCGCGGCTTCGGAGTTTCGACCGCCGATCGCTCGCGCCATCAGAGCGACACAAGCCAGCCCGACCGCGAATAGCGTAGAGTGGACGAGATTGAAGAGTTGGGACGCGTAGCCCACAGCAGCGAGCGGCACGGCGGCGCTGCCATCCTCCGCGAGCCTTCCGATCATCATCCGATCGATGAGCCCCGTCAGATTGAGAAGGACCTGGCTCGCCACGACAGGCCATGCCAGCCGCAGGATTTCACTCGTGGACCCTCCGCTCGCTGACCTGATTGATTCGCTGATGGAGGGAATCGCGTTCGCGGCCAACGCACTCGCCGGAACTGGTGGTCCAACCTCCGGATCGCCGGGAGATTCGAGTGCGGCCGCAGCCCTTTCGGCGGCGAGCACCAGGGCTTCCTGCGTTCTTGTGGAGTCGGCCGGACGCTCGTCGCTCAAGGCTCGACCCTTCGAACGACCAATTTGATCAATCGCCGATTCACGCGTCGCGCAGTTCGCGGGGCAGCTTGAATCGAACGCCCTCATCGACTTCGGGAAGCGAGTCGACGATCGCCTCGCCATCGGAGAGCTGCTTCAGACGCCCGATGACGCCCTGGACCAACACGTCGGGCGTCGATGCGCCCGCCGTTACGCCGACGCACTCGACGTTGGTCAGCCAATTGGGGTCGACATCGTGTTCGGTTTGGATCAAATATGCGGGTACGCCGAGTCGAGAAGCGACCTCGACGAGTCGATTGCTATTGGACGAGGCGGGCGCGCCGACCACGAGCACGAGGTCCGCTTGGCCCGCCAGCTTCTTGACCGCGTCCTGGCGGTTCTGCGTCGCATAACAGATGTCGTTTCTCTTCGGGAGATGAATTTTTGGAAATCGCATCGTCAGCGCCTGCAACACGTCTCGCGTGTCATCGACGGAGAGCGTCGTCTGGGTGACACAGCCGAGTCGCTCTGGATTGCGCACGTGCAGCCGCTCGGCATCGTCAACGGTTTCGACCAGGTGCATCGATTCGGGGGCCTGGCCCATGGTGCCCTCGACCTCGACGTGTCCTTCGTGGCCGATCATGACGATCTCGAATCCTTCGCTGACCATGCGTCGTACTTCGTTGTGCACCTTGGTGACGAGCGGGCAGGTCGCATCGATCGTTTCGAGCTGCCGGGCTTCGGCGCGCTGGCGGATCGCCGGGGATACTCCATGGGCCGAATAGATCAGCACGGCCCCGCTGGGTGCGTCGTTGGGATCCTCGATGAACGTGGCGCCTTTGTCGCGCAGGCCGTCGACGACGTGTCGGTTGTGGACGATCTCGTGGCGGACATAAACCGGTCGTGTTTCTTGCTGTAGTGCGAGTTCGACGATTTCGATCGCCCGGTCGACACCAGCACAAAAACCCCGAGGACTGGCGAGCAGGATACGCATGGTGCGACCAATACTAGCGTCCCCCTCACGATCGCGGCCCACCTCGAAGCGGCCCTGGGCACTTCAGCGCGGGCTCGTTACAATCAGACCTCCCAAACAATTGGCAGGAGGCATGTCGACATGTCGGACCTCGAGACATTTCGCCAGGAAACGCACGACTGGCTGGAAGCGAACGCACCGAAGGACATTATCGGTCTACCCTCGGCCGAACTCGAAGGGACTTGGGGCGGCAAGAAGGCCAGCTACCCGATCCCCGGTCTAAAGACCTGGCTCGAAGTGATGGCCGAAAAGGGCTGGACCGCGCCGACCTGGCCGACCGAATTCGGCGGCGGAGGTCTCGAAAATGAGGAGGCCAAGGTGCTCGCCGAAGAGATGAGGGCGCTAAAGCTACCGCCGCCGCTCGTTGGCTTCGGCCTGACGATGATCGGGCCAACGCTTCTGCGATTCGGAAACGAAGAGCAAAAGAAAGAGCATCTGCCCAAGATCTGCCGCGGCGAGATCCGCTGGTGCCAGGGCTATTCCGAGCCTGGTTCGGGCTCCGATCTCGCTTCGCTCCAGACGAAGGCCGTTCGTGACGGCGACGATTTCGTCATCACCGGAACGAAGGTCTGGACCTCCTACGCCGATCAGGCGGATTGGATCTTCGCGCTCGTGCGAAGCGATCCGAACGCGCCCAAGAAGCAGGAGGGCATCACTTTCATCTTGATCGACATGGATGATCCGGGCGTCAAGGTCAGCCCGATCCTGCTGATCTCCGGGAAGTCGCCGTTTTGCGAAACGCATTTCACCGATGTCCGTGTGCCTGTGAAGAACGTCATCCACGAGATTGGCGCCGGATGGACAGTCGCCAAGGCTCTTCTCGGACACGAACGCACAATGATCGCGGACGCGTTCGGCGCCTCGGCCATGAAACCGCGCAAAGGGTCTTCGAGGAGCTTCCTCGCGGACTTCGCGATCGCGCATCTTGGCGAGACCGACGGGCGGATCGCTGATCCAGTCATGCGAGACGATGTCGCAGACATGGAAATGGACGCTCGGGCGTTCGCCTTGACCGTTCAGCGCACCAAGGACGCGGCGCGTGCGGGCCACCAGCCCGGCTCGGAAAGCTCGATGTTCAAGGTCTACGGGACCGAACTCAACATGAAGCGATTCGAGCTGATGGTTCGGATTCTCGGACCGAATGCTCTCGGTTGGGAGGGTCCTGGCTTCGAAGACGGGGAGCTCAGTTGTACACGAGAATGGCTCCGCTCGCGCGGCAATTCGATCGAGGGAGGCACTTCCGAGGTGCAGCTCAACATCATCGCCAAACACGTCCTCGGCCTGCCGGCCTGAATTGATCTGATGAACGTGCGCAGGTTTCGGCCCGCCTCGTTCGAAGGGATTTCTGATGGAACTCGTACTGAACGAAGATCAGGAGCTGATCGCAAAGACCGCCCTCGATTTCGTCGAGGAACATTCGCCCGTGAGCCGCTTTCGGGCGCTTCGCGATGCTGGCGATGAGCTTGGTTATTCGCCTGCGCTGTTCAAGGAGATGGCGGAACTGGGCTGGACCGGCATTCCTTTCGACGAGAAGCAGGGCGGCGCGAGCATGGGCCTCGCGGAGCTCGTGCTGATCGTCGAGGCGTTGGGTCGCAAGCTCGCGCCGGAGCCCTTTTTGGGTGGCATCACGATGGGCGGATCGGCGCTCGCGCTCGGCGCCGACGCTGCGTTGCGCGATGCCTGGTTGCCTAGCGTGATCGATGCATCGAAGGTCGTCGCGGTCGCCCACCAGGAGCCGCGCTCGCGCTATGACCTCTTTGCGGTCGAGACGCGCGCCAAGGCTTCCGGAGACGGGTACATACTCAGCGGTGAGAAGGTGCAGGTGCTCGACGCGGTGGGTGCGGACGCCGTGATCGTTCCAGCGCGCACCAGTGGGCAGTCGGGAGATCGCGACGGAATAACTCTGTTTCTCGTAGAGGCCGGTGCGGCGGGGTTCACGATCGAACGGCAGATTCGTGTAGACCATCGCAATGCCGCGATCGTTCGCCTCGACGGTGTCGCTTGTTCGGGCGCGTCGATTGTCGGCACGAAGGGCGAGGGCGGGGCGCTTCTCGAGGAAGTCGTCGATCGGGCCACGGTCGTTCTCTGTGCAGAGATGCTCGGCGGCATGTCCGAGGCGTTTGATCTCAGCCTGGAGTATCTCAAGACGCGCGACCAGTTCGGCGTCAAGATCGGCAGCTTTCAGGCGCTCCAACATCGTGCCGCAAAGGTCTACATGGAGATCGAATTGGCACGTTCGACTGTGATGGCGGCATCGCGCGCAATCGATGCTGGCGACAAACAGGCCGCGCGGCTCGTCTCTGTCGCGAAGGCGCGCTGCTCCGATGCATATGTGCTGGCCGCGAATGAGGGTGTGCAGATTTTTGCCGGCGTCGGCATGACGGACGAGTACGACATCGGGTTCTACATGAAGCGTGCACGGGCCGCTGAACTCACCTTCGGTGACGCTGCCTTTCATCGAAGTCGTTGGGCTACGCTCGGGGGCTACTGAGAGAGATCACCTCTCGTCCCGGAGAATGCGAACTTTGAATCCGAGAGATCGCTTCCTGCGCTCATGTCGTGGCGAACCCGTCGATCGTCCGCCCGTATGGTTGATGCGACAGGCTGGTCGCTATTTGCCCGAATATCGAGCCGTTCGATCTGGCGTGAGCTTCCTCGAAATGTGTGCCGACGTGGAACGCGCAGTCACCGTCTCGCTGCAGCCGATCGATCTGGT
>JAQBEG010000441.1:0-2504 GCA_032123985.1 Deltaproteobacteria bacterium | reverse complement strand
CTTCGCTCGACGTGGGTTGGAGTCGAACTGGCTGGCCTTGGCCACCGTCTTTCGGCCGGCGGCGAACCAGGCATTTTGCTCTCGGTCATCGGAGCTGTCATTGGAGCTGGCATCGGATTGGCGATGCTTCGGATCCTTGTTTTGTGCGGTGGACTCGATCGGGTGAAGAGCGGTGCAGGCGGTCGCGAGCACGAGGCTCGCGATGAGCGACGAAAGAGTGCGTGCGGGCATGAAATCTCCGAGCGATGGCCGTCCCGACCGTCCCCGGTCGTCCTGGTCGATGTCCATTCCTGTAGCCGAATGCGAACGCGGCGCCGCAGCTCAAACGTCGAGGCCGACCGAGCGCATCAGCGCGAGTGCATTGCTCTTTTCGACGACGCCCTGTCTCAGCGTATAGTCGAAATGCATCTTTCCCGCCTCGAGGTGATCCTCGAAGTGGACGTTTTCGAGTTTCCCGTCGCTCTCGGGAACGATCTGGGTGAGGGCCAGGTCGTGGGTCGTGACGATCCCCAGAGCACCGTGATTGACGAGGCCTTTGATCACGGCTTCCGCACCGATTCGTCGATCGTGTGAGTTCGTTCCGTGAAGAATCTCGTCTAGCAGGAAAAGGGCAGGGGGCGATCCACGGGAAATTTCGACGACCTGCCGCAAGCGCGTGATCTCCGCCATGAAATGCGACTGCCCCTCCTGGAGCGAATCGACGATTCGAATCGATGCAGCGATACGCAGCGGCGAAATTCGCAGTCGTTTGGCGCGGACCGGTGCGCCGGACAACGCGAGGATCGAGTTGCAGCCGACGGTTCGAAGCATCGTACTCTTACCCGACATATTCGATCCACTCATCACGAGTGCTTGTGGTCGACCACCGAGTCGAAGGTCGTTTCGTACACAGCGGTCGGCGGCCAAAAGCGGATGTCCCAAATCTTCACCGTCAAAGATCGGATCTCCGTCTACGATCTCTGGAAAGAGATCCTCGGGATTCTCGTACGCGAAGCTCGAAAAAGCGCAGAGCGCTTCGATCTCCCCTGCAACTTTCACCCAGATCGGCAACCGCGGGCCGCATTGCGCACGCCAGTTCTCGAGCGCGAGCGCGACGTGTGTTCCCCACATCAGTAGGGCTGCGATCGGCATGAAGAACTGATTGGCGCGCGCGTCGCGCCGGTCTACCAGACGATGAAGCGCTTCGAGTTCCCCCGACGGCGGCCTTCCGGTGGTTTCGAGTTCAGCGCTGAGTTCCGCCAGCAGCGGTGCATCGAATCGCTCGGACTCGATGCAGCCCAGCAGCGACGCGGTTCGCGCAAGCGACTGCACCGGCGTTTCCGCCGCCGCCAGCACCGGTCCGACGCGCGAGCGCAGGGCGAGCGCGAGAATCGACTGGAGTATCAGCGCCGCCAGAAAGGGTGCCGGCCCGGACGCCGTGAAGATCCAGAACCCCATGCCCGTGACCGAAAGGGAGGTTGCTGCGAGAGCGAGGAAAAAGATCGAACGGGGCAGTGCCACGGCCGGCGCCGACGCCCAGGCTTCGAGCATCTCTTGTTGGATGGCCGAACTAGACTCATCGCCGGCGAGTGCCATTCGCAGCCGAAGGTCGAGGCGTGGACGGAGTTCGACAACGGTGGCCTGCCTGCGCCGGATGACTTCGGACTCGGCGGTTGCGAGCAGCCAGCTCGCGAGTTGGTCGCTACCCGTGGCTGTTCGCGTCGTTGCGAGCAGCTCGAATAGAGAACCCTTTCCAAAGACATCGAGATCTTCGGCGTAGGGGTGGTTTGGGTCGCGATAGCGATCGCCCGAATCGCCGCGGCCGGCCCAGCGGTTATCGAGTCGGGCGATGCCCTCCTCGAAGAAACGTCGGATGCGCGAGGCGCGTTCTTCACGCCGCAGAACTCGATCGTGGGCGATTGCGAGAGCAGCGAAACCGAGGGCGGGTAGGGCTATCCAGCCCGCATGGAGGGTATGAGTTCCGAAGGCCAGCCAGGCGACGACGATGAATGCCACGAAGCAGGCGAGTCGAGTGTTCGAGGCGAGTCGAGAACGTCGGGCCCAGATCGCCTCGTCCTCGGCCGCTTCGACCAGCCCTTTAGCATAGGTGCAGGTCGGCGTGTCGCCATCGCCATCGCCCCGAATTGTCGTGACATCGTCGGTCGCTTGGGTTTCGTTCACCGAAAGGCCATGATCCGCGCACCGTTGTGCAGTGTGTGAGCGTTCTCGATCGCGTATCGCACATAACGTCGTGCCTCGACGATCGCGTCTCGGAGCGGCTGTGCCTTGGCCAGGCCCGCGGCGATCGCTGCGGAAAGCGCGCAGCCGGTGCCATGTACAGGAGAACCCGGAAGTCGCTCGCCGGGCAACCATTCGCTGACGACGTTGCCACCCTCCGCCCCCCCCACGCGCATCACCAACAGGTCGTCTGCATCCCCTTCCAGATGTCCACCCTTCAGCAGCACAGCTTCGAGCTCCAGATCCTCGAGCAACTGTCGTGCCGCTGCCTCACCGTCGCGACGACG
>JAQBEG010000440.1:0-6833 GCA_032123985.1 Deltaproteobacteria bacterium | reverse complement strand
GGTCTTGAAGTCGGCGACAATACGCGATCGGCCGTCATCACACGGGGGCTCGCAGAGCTGACCCGCCTCGGCGTCGCGATGGGTGGAGAGCCGGCCACGTTCGCGGGGCTCGCGGGCATCGGCGATCTCGTCGCGACCTGCACCAGCGCGCAAAGTCGGAATCGGTGGGTGGGCGAGCAACTCGGGCGAGGACAGACGATCGAGCGAATCAGCGAGGGCATGAACCAGGTGGCGGAAGGCGTGAAGACGACTGCCGTTGCGATGGAACTCTCCGGGCGTTATTCGATCGATCTGCCGATCGCACGTGAGGTCTACGGGGTTCTCTATGAAGGGCGCACTGCGGAAGATGCCTACCGCGGTCTGACGCGCCGTACGCCGGGTTCGGAAACCGATCCCGATTGAGATGATCGTCGCGATTCCCGCCCGCTAGATCTCGTAAACCAACCGACCGTCTTCATTTCGGTAGGCCTCTGCCTGCCGCTCGAGCCGGAGGTGTTCGAGATGTGCATAGGTTTCGCTCTCGGCCATTTCACCCCAGCTTCGCTCTCGAAAGAGCCGCTTCATGAAGCTGTTGACGTCAGCGGTTCCGATCTCTTTTGCGATATTGCGGATTTCATCGAGTCGCTCGTGGTGATGTTCCTTGATCGATTGGGCGCGTCCCTTGAGATCCGAGAAGGGATGACCGTGCGCGGGTAGTGCGAGTTCGACGCCACCGATTTCACCGACACGATCGAGCGAATAGAAGAACGACTTGAGCGGATCGGGCAGGTAGGAGACGCCGCCGATATGCGGTGTGATCGAGGGCAGGACGTGATCGCCTGACAGGAAAGCGCCGGTCTCGGGATCATGCAGACAGATGTGATCCGCAGTGTGGCCGGGGGTGTGCAGCACGAACCACTCACGGCCCGCGAGTTTGATGACATCGCCATGCTCGACGTGGTGCGTGATGGTCGGGAGAAATTTGCTGCGGCCGAGGGTTGCGAAGTTGAGCCAGCGCAATCGATGTCGTATTTGAGCTCGTTCCGAGGGGCCCTTCCAGGGTGCAGGGGTCGTAATGCGCTTCAGGGCACCGAAGAAATTACGCATCGGATTCAAAGCGCGACGGCGGTCGCGCTCCAGCAATTCCACGTGAATGGCCAAATCGTCGACCGAAGCTTCGCTGTGGTGGTCAGCGGAGCCGTGAACGTGGGCATGCTCACCGGTATGGCGTTTTTGGATCGAGGGGCCGCCGAAATGAAACGCGCGATGGGCCACGATCTTGGCGCCCGATTCTTTGTGGATGCGAACGGCACCACCGAAGTGATCCGGGTGGGAATGGGTGATAAAAACCGTATGGATATGTCGCGGCTCGAGACCGGCTTGCTTGAGCCGATGCTGGATGGCGTCCCAGGTTGCGGACCCGGGGAGGCCCGGGTCGATCAGCGCTGCACCGTCGTCATCGATCAGCGCGTACATGTTCACGTGGCCGAGTCCGGGAATGTTGATCGGCAACTGCATGCGAAGAATGTCCTTCGCGACCTCGCTGATTTCTTCCTGGGCGTCTTCTTGTTCTTGTCGTTTCGGTCTGCTCATTGTCCTCGACTGTAGTGCAAATCGAGGCGACGAACTTGCCGAAGAGAGCACACTCGGAGAGCTGGGCTGGCACCGTTTCATGCCGTCGGGCGAGCTAGAGTCCGATGGACGTCACTGGGAGCGTTTCGATGAGTCTCGATCCACATACGCCCGTTCTGGTCGGAGTCGGCGCAATCACTCAGCACGTCGATGACCCAAGGGAGGCTTCGGAGCCGCTCGAATTGATGGCGGCGGCTCTCGAGCTTGCTGCCGAGGACGCGGGCAGCAAGGCCTTGCTTGCCGCCGTCGACACGATCTGGACGCCGCGCGGATTCTGGGCGTATTCCAATCCGGGGCAATTGCTTGCGGACCGCTTCGGTGCGTCGAATGTGCGAAGCGTCGTGGCAGAGATCGGAATCCTGCAGACGAGTGTTCTTGGACGTGCCGTGGAGGCATTGGCCGAAGGTCGTAGCGAGGTTGTGATGATCGTCGGTGGTGAATCACGCGACCGCGATTCTCGACTGCAGAGGCAAGGGCTCGAAGTGCCCATCACCCTTCAGGCGGATTGCAGACCGACCGAAGTTCTTCGCCCAGAAGCGGAGATCATGAGTCGATTCGAGATCGAACTAGGTCTGATCACCCCAGCCGTTCAGTATGCCCTGATCGAGAATGCGCTGCGATATCGGGAAGGCCAGTCATTGACAGCGCATCGCGCTGAGCTCGGCGCGCTCTGGGGCGACTTCAATCGAGTTGCAGTTGCGAATCCGCAGGCTTGGAATCGTTTGCCAATGTCACCCGAAGCAATCGTGATGTCCGACGATTCGAATCGGATGATCTCATTTCCGTATACGAAATCACTCGTTTCCCAATGGAACGTCAATCAAGCCGGGGGACTGATCCTGTGTACCCTCGAGAAGGCGCATCGCCTGGGCCTCGACCGTCATGGCTTCATCTATCCACTTGCTGTCGTCGACTCCGAACACATGGTGACTTTGAGTGAACGCCGGGATCTTCATCGTTCGCCCGGTTTCAAACATGCGGGCGAGGCGGCGCTTTCGCATGTTGGTCTGGCCATTGAGGATGTCGAGCATCTCGAGCTTTACAGTTGCTTTCCAGCCGCCGTTCGTATTCAGCAGCGCGAGCTTGGCATCGATCTGAATCGTCGCGTAACGAAGACGGGTGGGATGACGTTTGCGGGCGGCCCGCTCAACAACTTCGTGATCCAGAGCTGGGTGAAGATGGCGGAGGCATTGCGAATCGAACCCGGAAGTCGGGGCCTGGTGACGGCCGTGAGCGGGCTGATGACCAAACAGGGCGTGAGCATTCTTGGTCCGGAGCCAGCTCGCCCCTTCCTTTTCGACTCGGTGACCCCGGCCGCTCGGGCAGATCAGGCGACGATGGATGTCGAGCCCGGCGCCGAGGGCCATGCACGAATCGCCGCGTACACGGTGATTCATGGACGGGATGGGACAAGAAAGGTTGCGCTCATTTGTGATTTCGACGAGCGTCGGCGGACACTTCGTGTCGTCGAGGATCCCGAGCTTGCAGATGAGGGGACGATGAACGAACTCTGTGGGCGCGAGTTGGTGCTTGGAGCTGGGAGTGCGATGCGCTGGATCTAGAGAATGGCCATGCTGCGCTCGAAGACCCAGAATGCTGCTAGGCAGCCCATTGCGTAGACGGCAGCGCGGGTTGGCACCGGAATCGGTAGACGTCGGACGAGCGGAGCAAGGGCGATCAGGCCGGCGACGAAGACGAGTTGTCCGAGCTCGATGCCGATATTGAATGAAAAGAGCGCCATCGGGATTTCACCGCTCGGAAGGCCCACTTCGCGCAATGCGCCTGCGAAGCCCATGCCATGCAGCAGTCCGAATGCCAAGGCCACGGGCCAGGGATAGCGGCGCATGAGGGTCGGCTCTGGTTCGTTGCGTGCAAGCTCGACAGCAAGCGCCAGTACGCTGACGGCGATCAAGACTTCGATCGGACCGGACGGCAAATCTGAATATCCGAGCGCCGCGAGGCTCAGGGTAATCGAATGACCGACGGTGAATGAAGTGATCGTCTTGATGAGTGCGCTCGTGCTTCCGCAGAGCAGGAAGAGCCCGAAGATAAAGAGGAGATGATCTGCACCCGACATGATGTGTTCGAAGCCGACTGCGAGATAGTCGACGAAGACCGCCGATTTACTCGCCTTGGCGGGAACGACCATCTGGGGTTCGCCCCGCCTGAGAACACGTTGGATCTGTCGCCCGTCCGAGAGTTCGATTCGCACGAGGGTGTCGATTCTCGCAGGACCGAGTCCATCGATTCTAATCGGCCGACCGACCAGGCCCCGATCGCCGCAATCGATGGTCCAGCGGACGAGGACGGCCACTCCCTGTTTTTCGAATCGAGGCTGGCTGAGGGTTGGGCAGTCGCCCGGGACGATCGGTTCGATGTCGCTTCCAGGCACGCTGAGTGATGAGCGTTTCCAGAGAACTTCGACCTTTCCCGAAAGTTCCTCGGTCAATTCGAGAAGCGCCGGCGCGAGGGCGTGGGCGCTGGCCGACGTCGAGGCAAGGCACGCGAGAGCCGCGACGGCTGCGAGACATGCGGCCCACACCGCCCTACTAACCGATCGTCTTTCGGAGCTCGTCGGGCGTTTTGCTACCGGGTAGTTTTCCATGGTCCCAAGAGACGAACCTCGAAGGGGTGACGCTCACGAGCACGCGTTTTGAGGCCATCTTGATTTTTACGTCATGCGGGATCTGTTCGATGTCCGGAAGCGGACTCCCGGTGCGAGCGTTGGCTTCGATCATCGTTGCAACGGTCTTTTCGAGGTCCTTTTTGATCTCAGCGTGGCCTTCGAGCATGACGCCACGAAGTTCGCTGTAGGCAGTTCCGGTTTCGACGAGAAGACTGACTCTGGGATCGCGCTCGATGTTCTTTACCTTTTGACTGTTGGCGTAGGTCGCAAAGCGAATGGTCAGGTCGTCATCGACCACGAAGAACATCGCCACCGCGTGCGGATGACCACGCGGGCCATTCGTTGCGAGGGTCATCGTGTGCCCTTCGCGGAGATAGTCGCGGATTTCGTCCGCGCTCATCTGGATATCGTCTTTTCTGGGCATCGGTGCATCTCGCTGGTTGAATCGAAGTCGCGGTTCCAGAACCGGGACGGTACACCAGTCGGCCGCAGGCAGTGATAAGGGCGTCAGGCTCGGGTCGAGCCGATTCATGCTAGCCCCGATCCATCATTGGTTGTGTCTGCTGTGAATACGAGACCGGCACGGCGCGGTTTTCGTGAATGGCTCGCCCTCGATTCGGCATCCCGACCTCTTCTGACCGCGGCGATGTCAAGCCGGCCGGGCCGATGCCACCCGAGGCTCCGCTTGATTTCACGAAACCCACGCTGTGCCGGCCTCGGGACGAGCACCAACCGCCGCAATGACGGATCGGGGCTAGCTGCACCTGCGTGCTAGCGTCGAGCGAGATCGGAGGATCGTTTCGATGGCGAGTGAACTCGAAGGCAAGGTCGCGCTGATTTCCGGAGCCGCGCGCGGGATGGGCGCGGAGGAGGCTCGCCTCTTTGTGTTGGAAGGCGCGAAAGTCGTGCTTGGAGACGTGCTCGATGAAGAAGGCGAGAAGACCGCTGCTGGACTCGGCGAGTCCGCTGTCTACGTCCATCTCGATGTGACGAGCGAGGCCGATTGGCTGGCCGCTGTCGCGAAGACCGAGGCGACCTTCGGAAAACTCGACGTTCTCGTCAATAATGCGGGGATTCTTCGGTTTGGCCTGCTCGAAAACACGCCCCTCGAAGAGTACGAGCTCGTCGTCAAGGTCAATCAGACGGGCCCTTTCCTTGGCATGAAGTCGGCGGCACCGGCCATGCGCCGCGCGGGTGGGGGTTCGATCGTCAACATCTCGTCCCTGGCGGGAATGCAGGGCGTGGGGGGGGCGTTCTCGTACACCGCGAGCAAATTCGCCGTCCGCGGCATGACGAAGGTCGCTGCAATCGAATTTGGACCCGCGTCGATTCGCGTGAATTCCGTCCATCCAGGAGGGATCGAAACGCCAATGACCCGTCCGCTGGGCGCTGACCCTGGCTCGGTTGGGTCTCAGTCTTATACGTCGCCGATCCCACGCATCGGTCGGCCCGAAGAGGTCGCGAATCTCGTTCTGTGGCTCGCTTCGGACAAGAGCTCATATTGTACGGGTTCGGAATTCGTGATCGACGGTGGTGAATCGGCCGGTCAGATGCCCGCGCCACTCCGGCGCGCGCTGGCGCGTGAATGAGATGACGACGAACGGGTTTGCGAGCCTTCGGGGCAATGTACCGCTCGCAGTGTATATCGACTTGAAGAGCCCCTATGCCTTCATCGCGATCGATCCGACCCGTGCGATGGCAGCAGCGCTCGGAGTCCCGATCGATTGGCGTCCGTTTACTCTCGACATCCCTAGCTATCTCGGCTCTGCGCGACTCGATCGAAAGGGAGCGGTTGCAAGCAGCAATCGAACCACCGAGCAGTGGACCGGCGTGCGCTATGCCTATCGAGATGCTCGGCGGTACGCGAGTCTTACTGGCAAGACCTTGCGAGGCACCGAAAAGATCTGGGATTCGAGCCTGGCTGGAATCGCGATGCTCTGGGCAAAGAAACAGGGACACGAAATCTTCGATCGCTTCATCGACGATGTCTATCAGAGATTCTGGCGGCGCGAACTCGATATCGACGACCGGGAGGTGCTTCAATCGGCGCTTCAACTCGCGGGCGCGGAGGTCAGTGAATTCTCGGCCTACGTCGACGGGCCGGGCCGTGTTGAACATGACGAACTCAACGCAGCCGCGTTCGAAGCGGGTGTGTTCGGCGTGCCGAGCTATCTCGTCGGTAACGAGATGTGGTTCGGACGCGAGCATCTACCGCGGGTCGCATGGCTCCTCGCAGGCGGGGAGGGCGGCGCACCCGACGTCGCCAATCAATCCTTCTCAGCATGACGTCACGACTCGAACTGAACGCTGCGCGCCTCACGGTCGTACTTGATATCCGGTACCCGCAGGCCTACCTGGCACTTCGTCCCGCCGCCGCGCTGGCGCGCTCTCTCGGCGTCGACGTCGACTGGCTCCCTCTACCCGTGGCGACACTGAAGCCGCCCTCGGCGGCTTCTGCCGATGACGATCGGGGTGTGCGACATCGGCGACATCGTGCTCGATTGATTGCGTCTGAGATCGACACATACTCCGACATCCAAGGCCTTGTCTTGCGCGACTACTATCGTGACGGCGACGCCGAAACCTTGAACCTGGG
>JAQBEG010000439.1:0-2625 GCA_032123985.1 Deltaproteobacteria bacterium | reverse complement strand
CCGATCACGAAGGCTTCGCTCCCGATCTTCACACGTTCTGTGAAGTCTTTGTCGTACCAGGTCTCCGGATTGAATCGATCTTCAGCGGACGGTGGCGCGCTGGACATGGCTCGAAGTCCCCTTCCTCACCTGGCACCAGGCTGACCGGCGGGAGCGGGCTCTGTTGGGCTGCCGATTCAGACCGCGACGTCGCGCTTCGCATATTGATAGCTCTCACAATAAATAGCAAGATGCTCGAATGAAAACGGCATACTCTCGTGCAGGTCCAACGCCTTTCGCCGCCCGAAAGCATCGCCGCCCGAAGCGACTGTCACCCGATCAGCGGCGAGAGCTGCTCTTGGCGTGCGCCGTTCGGACCTTTGCCGACAAGGGACTCTCGGGCGCTCGCCCCGCGGCGATTGCGAAGGATGCCGAGGTCTGCCTCTCGACCGTCTTCACTTATTTCCCGACGCGCGACGCACTCGTCGATGCGGTCTTCGGCGAGATCGCTCGACTGTTCCGCGAGCTCGTCCGACAGGTACACGAGGGCGAGGGATCCGCTCCCGATAAAATTCGACGACACGCCACTGCCTTCGCCGATCTCGTGGACACGCACCCGGAACCCACACGGGTCTGGCTCAATTGGAGCGCAGCCATTCGTGACGACATTTTCGGACAGCGCTCCCCCCCCCACTTTGGAGAAGACCATGTTCCTCGCTGATTCGATCGATTTAGGCAAACGAATCCTCACCGAGGGCCGCGATATCCCGTGGCTGCTGAGACAATGGGTCGAGCGCACGCCGGACCGCGACTTTCTCGTATGGGAGCCCTTCGACGGCGCAAGGCGCCGATGGACGTATGCCGACTTCGGACGAGACGTCGAAGCATTCGCAGGTGCTCTGGCAGCACGAAGTATCGAGAAGGGAGATCGGGTACTCATCCATCTCGACAACAGCCCGGAGTTTTTGATCGCATGGTTCGCCTGTGCGCGACTCGGCGCCATCGCGGTGGCGACTAACACAAGATCAGTCGCGCGCGACATGATCTACTTCGCCGAACACACTCAATCCGTCTGCGCGATCACTTCTCCTGGCTTCGCTTCGCTCGTGCATGAATCCGCCCCCGGCGTACGCTCATTCATCGTCACAGACAACGACGCAGGAGCCGCTGCGCTCGTGCCCAACGGGATCCCCCACGAAACCTTCGCTTCACTTCTGTCGGAAGCGGCGCGCTGCCCCGAACGGCCGACGGAAGCCATGGCGGATCTCGGAATCCAGTTCACCTCGGGAACGACGTCTCGACCCAATGCCGTCCTATGGACCCATGCGAATGCAATCTGGGGCGCTCAAGTGAACGTCGCACATATGCGGTTCCGATTTGGTGACTCGACGCTCGTCTTCCTTCCACTATTTCACACGAACGCGCAGTCGTATTCGATGCTCTCGACGCTTTGGGTCGGAGGCACAATGGTTGTCCAGCCGAAGTTCTCGGCCTCGCGATTCTGGGAATCGTCGGTGAAACATCAGGTCGATTGGTGTTCGATGATCCCCTTCTGTCTCAAAGCCATCGTCAAACAAACGCCACCACCCGATCACAACTACCGCTTCTGGGGTCCCGCAGTTCATCTTCCCGACGTCGATGCCGGCCTCGGAATCGACACGATCGGTTGGTGGGGGATGACTGAAACCATCACTCAAGGCATCGTTGGTGACTTCGAGCACCCGGGTCCCGAGATGTCGATCGGCCGTGCTGGAATCGGCTACGAAATCAGCATCAGGCGTGCGGACGGAACCGCCACCGAGCCTCGAGAGCGCGGCGAACTCTTCATTCGAGGTGTCCGCGGAGTCAGTCTATTCAAGGCGTACTACGGCAACCCGGACGCGACCGAGTCGAGCTTCGATGAGGACGGATGGTTCGAAACGGGCGACCTCATTCAAATCGGCGAGGACGGCAATCTCTTCTTCAGCGATCGAGAGAAAGACATGTTGAAGGTCGGGGGCGAGAATGTGGCCGCCTCCTAAATCAAAAGTGTCATTCTCGAGACGGGGTGGATCGACGAATGCGCTGTGGTCGGGCAGAAGCACTGGATGCTCGACGAGGTTCCCGTCGCGTTTGTGATTCCGCTTCCGAATGCCCCTGAAAATCTCGCGGCCGCGATCACCGATGTCTGCAAGGCGAACCTCGCGGACTTCAAAGTCGTCCGCGAGGTACGCGTGGTCAACGAGCTGCCTCGCTCGACTCTCGAGAAGATCGCGAAGAATGAGCTACGCGACTCACTCCCGGCAATCGAAGAGTCCGACTGATCCCCGCACGGAATCGAAGGTTTTTCCAACCCCCGCCGCTGTGACCATTTCATCCCCCGTATTCCCGCTCATTCCGCCTCATTCCCAATTCAAATCCCCTAACTAATTGCTTTTCCTAGACCTCGGATCAAGCTTTGAACCTGGTGCTCGTAGCGCTTGAATCCGCGCCGAAAGCGATCCGCTGCAACAGAATGTCCGACTTTCTTTGGAATGCAGCGCTGATCCCAAATGAGTGTAAAAACTTGAAACGCGAGCACCGACCTTGTGTCCAAAACGCTGGTCAGAGTTTTGATTTCTGACACGCGCCGTCTGCCGCCCATTGGCGCCGCCTGCAATCCCACCC
>JAQBEG010000438.1:0-2649 GCA_032123985.1 Deltaproteobacteria bacterium | reverse complement strand
TCACAGAGCGCCTTGGTCTGCGCCATGTTCTCCTCCGAAACGTCACACATCGCAACGTGACAGCCAGCCGCTGCGAGCCGTCGAGCGAGTTCTCGCCCCATACCGGTGCCGCCACCCGTGATGACCGCGATCTTGTCTTCGAACGAATCCACGACTATCTCCTTGTCTTCTCGATCGCGCCCAGCTCTTCGAAGTGCGCAATTTCGGGCTCCGAGAGATCCAGAATCTCTCGACAAACGTACTGATTATCGTGCCCCACCGCAGAGCCGGCATGAGACGTGTGGCCAGGCGTGCCGGTCAAGCCCAGCGGAATGCCGGAGGCCACGACCGAACCTTTTACGAAATGCGGAATCTCCTCGAAGAATCCACGATGAGCCAGCTGCGGATCGAGTGTTAGCAAATCCTCGGCATTCTGGACGACACCCGCCGCGATGCCCGCACGCTGACAGACCGCCATCACGTCGTAATCGCGACGACCGATCGTCCAATCCCCAATACGTGCTTCGAGATCGTCCACATTCGCGACACGAGAAGCCGCCGTCGCGAACCGCTCTTCGCTCGCCCAGTCCGGTTGCCCCATCACGTCTCGTAGCCGATTCCAATCGACTTCGTCTTCGACGCAAATGACACACCATCGATCGTCACCCAGACAGGGGAAACATCCATAGGGCGCTCGATCGAACTCGCGGTTGCCGAGGCGCGCCGGCTCCTTCCCCGTCGCAGCGAACTCGAGGATCAGCGACCCGATCGCGGCAACGGTGGTCTCGAATTGCGAGAGATGAATGACCTGGCCTTGCTTTGTGCGATTCCGATAGATCAGACCCGCGAGCAACGCGAACAAGCCATGTAAGGCGGATAGCGGATCTGGATAGGCGAAATGAGAGATCGAACATTCCCGATCGGGAAAGCCCGAAAGGCTGCAGAGACCGGAGAGCGCCTCGATATTCGGACCCCACGTCACATAATGCGAGTTCGGACCGCTTTCGCCGTAGCCATTCGATTCGAGCATCACCAGACCGGCGTTGCGGGCGGAAAGCGTTTTGTAACCAAGGCCAAGCTTCTCGAGCACGCCGGTGCTGTAGTTGGCGATCACTGCGTCACTGCGATCGACGAGCTGACGCGCTAGTTCCGCACCAGACTCGTTGCGCAGATCGAGCGCGACGAATCGCTTGCCCGCGCTCCAATCGGTAAACCAGGGCGAGCATTGCGGCTGAGTTCCGAGCTCCGGCTCGCGTGGCGGAACGAAGAGACGAGGTACGTCGGGATGCGCGTGTGACTCGACCTTGATGACCTCGGCACCGGCCCACGCGAGTATCCGACCGATCCATGGCGCCGCGAGACCCGTCCCGAACTCGACGATGCGTAACCCCGAGAGCGCTCCTGCTGGTGTTTCGGTCGTCGGTTCCGCCCACGCGCCGGCGGAGCGAGTCCGAGTGCTTCGCGCCTTCTCGCTGATTTGTTGGTCGAATTCCCCCGGTTGCGGCGCCGTACGAGCCAGTCTCCACGGCGTCCTACCAAGACGATATGGCGCACCTGCCATGGGCAGGCTTTGCCCGGCTTCGATTTCGACGTCTACGAAAAATTTCCGTGCCCGCAGATGCGGGTCGACCGCGATATCGCTGGCGGACTGAACGGGCGTAACCGCGATGTGCCGACGTTGCCCCTCGTGGTACGCCTCATCGACGGTCAGCTGGCTAGTGAGGTCCCCGATGAAGACGTCGAGCAGCTCCCGATAGGGAAGCCGGCTCGACGAAGCACCTTGAAATTCTGCCAGCAGGACCTCCTCGTTACCTGTCCTCTCGTTGATCCAGAGCGCTAGCGCCTCCCAATGCGCCGGCCGATTCACCATGAGATAGACGAGCCCGTCCTTACATCGATAGGCACCGGAAGGTACCGACGCGACGAGCCCCGTCCCGACGCGCTTCGGGATCACACCGTCCTCGAGCCATTTCCCGACGCCGGCGATGTGCGTGATCGATGCCATCACTTCGAGACTGGACACATCGACGTGTTGTCCGCATCCCGTTTGGTCTCGGTGATAGAGCGCCACCAGACTACTTGCAGCAGCGAGGGTAGCTGTAGTGACATCCGCTTGACGGCCGGCCAGGCGAAGAGGGGGATCCGCTGGGTCGCCGATCGAGATCATCGCACCCCCGAGCGCGCTGGCGACGAGATCATTGGAACGAAAAGCGCATTGGGGGCCCGCTTGTCCGAACCCGGTCACCGAGGTCAGTACGAGCCCGGGATGGTCCGCCGAAAGATCGGCGTACCCAAGACCCAGTCTGGCGAGGGTCCCGACGGGAAAGGCTTCGATAATCAAGTCCGAGTCGGCGGCGAGTTCGCGAAACCGAAGCCGATCCGAATTCGCCTCCAGATCGAGTAAGACGCTCCGTTTGTTCGCGTTCGCGTAGACAAATGGAATGCTTCGTCTGCCTTCCGTGGTCTCTAGAAATGGAGCTTGGCTTCGGCCGGGATCCGCGCCGCGAGGCTCGACCTTGATTACTTCGGCTCCGAGATCAGCAAACAACTTTCCGCAGTAGGCGGCCGGCGACGACGTCAAGTCGAGCACACGAAGATGTGTGAGTGCACCGCTCTTTGCCTCACCCACAATCACGTCCTTCTTCAGAGTCTCGACAATGGACAGAAAGC
>JAQBEG010000437.1:0-3533 GCA_032123985.1 Deltaproteobacteria bacterium | reverse complement strand
GCGGCTTGAGTGTTAGCACGAGACCTGTACGAATTGCTCAGCGGCCAGGAAGCGACCGCGGGACTTCGGGCTGCTGTTGCTCCAGCGATGCCTGAGTATCGGAGCGGCTTGGCCGAGCGCGTCCGATCTTCCCCGGTATTCGTCTCTAGCGATGGTTCCCTCCTGGTCGTCGCAGCGAGTCACCTTGAAAGACTGTGCACTGCGTTCTTGAATGGGGAGATCGGCGAAATCGAGCTCCGCTACATCGCGACCGCGTTGGATCTCGTCCCCGATTTCCAATTCGTTTCCAAGGAGGTCGAAGAATGTGCGTTCTTTCTCTCCACCCCCGAAGCGAATGGCCCTCCGCTTCCGCAGATCGTGTCTGCGGTTCTTCGCGCCCTTCGCGAGCACGCCGCCTAAACAGGCGTTGGACGCGAACCATCAACAGTCGATTCAAATTGGCTTTGGCGCCATCTGTCGGCATACTGTGTCGATAGGCTCTGATCCGGTCAGCGCTGTTGCTGGCCGCTGAACGCCGATCCGTCAGGCGGCACGAGTAAGTGCGGACGACTATCTGTATGCTTGCGTTGAGGCCGGTGTTGCTCTCTCTGGATTTTCCGCGCTCGCCATTGCCATTCGGTCGCGCGAAGACCGAGAACACTCCGCGTATGAGCGAACGCTAGTCGCAAGTTTGATTGAGCGTGGTTTGATGGCGGCTTTGCTCGCGCTCGCGCCGATGCTCGTTCAGTCGTTCTCGGTCAGCGCGAAAATGATGCAATGCGCGATTGACTGGGGGCTGATCGAATCGAATCCCGCTCGGGGCATCCGCCGCTATCGGGAGACCAGGCGCGATCGCTTCCTTAGCGAGTCCGAATTCGCTCGGCTCGGGGCGACGCTCCGCCAAGTCGAGACTGACGGCAAAGAGCATCGCTTCATCGTCGCCGCCCGGGGATACGACGTTTAAGAGGGATTTTGTCAACCGCCGCTAGCGTAGCAGATGAATGAAACGGGAGTGGGATCAGTGCCTGCTAGGGCAGGCCGATATACAATTGAGATTCGAGAGTTGGGCGCTCGACCTCAGACGTTGGAGAACGCGGGGCGCACGGTCGTTGGTTCTCCGAGCCGCTGGAGACAGCGTCGGGCGAGGCAGAGTACGAACTGGCGCTGCGTTTGGGGAAACGAAATGATTGAGATCCGAAAACGTCGCAGAGGACGAAGCACATGAGTAAAAGCGCAGCGTCGGCGCAGCAGCCCAAGGTTGGCGTCTTCGAGGAAGCGCTTCCGGGCTCGCTCTTCGAGAGGCTCGTTCGGGCCGTGCGCTCGATCGGAAACGAGCGCTTGGAGCGCAACTACACGACGACGTTCTGGCATTCGCTCGGCGAAGAACCGAAGAACGTCGCGGAAGAAGCCGTCGTCGAACTAACCAAGCTCGTGGATCTGCCCCCCCAGTGCGTCGGGATCGAGTGGTGGCTGGGCCGCCTCGTTTACGGCGAAAAGTTGCGCTTCCACTTCGACCGGGACATGACGATCCGCAAGCAGACCGGCCAGTACCTGCACCCGCTGCTCGGGAGCATTCTGTACTTGAACTCGTTCCCATCGAGTCCGACGGTGATTCTCGATCAGGTGCCGAGCCCAGACGGGAAATCGAAGGTACCGCCGAAGCCGAAGTTCCGGACGGCGATCCCTCCCGTTTCCAATCGCTACATGGTATTCGCCGGCAATCTTCGCCACGGTGTCATTCCCGTCAGCTCGGCCCGTCTCGACCCGAAGCACGCAGGGCAAGGCGCAAGCCCGCGCGGAGCGGAGTCTTCCGAGGTGCGCTTGAGCTTGTTGGTGAACTTCTGGGACCGCCGCCCAAAACCACCGATCTGCTTCGATTACGACGGCACGATCTACGGGCGCCTGCAAGACGAAGATGTCTTCCGCGTCGATGCGCGTTAGGCCTGAAATGTCGAATTGGACTCCTGCCGAAATCCCGCAGGCGATCGCGCAATGATGGGATGGTGAACGCGATGTCCGATCGATCGCGCCGTAGAGCAGACGCCGGCCTGGCGCGCTCCGTAGCGTCCTAGCGCATGCGGTATCGCCAGCTTGGCCGCAGTGAACTCGAAGTCTCCGAACTCGCGCTAGGGTCGTGGCTGACGTACGGCGTGACGGTGGAGCGCGAGCGCGCCGCGGCCTGCGTTCGCCGCGCCTTCGAGCTCGGAATCAACTTCATCGACACGGCGAACATGTATGGCCGGGGAGCCGCCGAATCCCTGCTAGGCGAAGTGCTCGCCCCCTACCCGCGCGAGGCCTACGTGCTCGCGACCAAGGCCTACTTCCCGATGTCGGACGACGATCGCGGGCTGTCGCGCAAGCAGATCCTCAAGCAGCTCGACGCCTCGCTGAAGCGCTTGCGAACCGACTACCTCGATCTGTACCAGTGTCATCGCTACGACCATGAAACTCCGCTCGAAGAGACGATGGAGGCGTTGAGCGAGGCCGTGGCTGCGGGCAAGGTACGCTACATCGGCTTCAGCAAGTGGTCACGCAAGAGGATCGAAGCGGCCGATCGGCTCAGTGGCGTCGAGCGCTTCGTTTCGAGTCAGCCGCAGTATTCAATGCTCTACCGGAAGCCCGAGCGCAAAGTGTTCGCGCTGTGCGACGAACTCGGCATCGGCCAGATCGTCTTCTCGCCGCTGGCCCAGGGAGTGCTGACTGGCAAGTACATTCCCGGTGAGCCGCCGCCGAGTGAGTCGCGGGCAGCGAATCGATCGATCCGTCGACGCATGGGTCGCTACACCGATGAGCGAGTGTTAGTTTCGGTTCAGGGATTGCGGCCGATCGCCGAACGGCTGTCGCTCTCGATGTCGCAACTGGCACTCGCCTGGGTGCTGCGCGACGCGCGCGTCAGCTCCGCGATCATCGGCGCGAACCGGCCGGAGCAGATTGACGAGAACGTGGGCGCGGTGGGCGTTCGGATCGACGCCGCAACCTGCCGCGAGATCGACGAGGTGCTCGAGGGCATCGTCCGCCGCTGAGTCGCTGTTGAGCGCGCGTACCCCTGCTCCAACGCGCACGCAGCTTCAGATCTTCGATTCGACACGCGGCCGCCGTAACCCCTCCTGGAACGCGCGGTACTCGTCATGCATCGCGACCGGCCGTAGGCTGTCCTTGAGCTGGCAAAGGCCCGAGCGACCTACATCGGACCCGTCATTGATCAACTCCAGATCTCTCCGCTTCGAAAGAAAGTGGTGGCGATGGAACTAGCCCCGAAGAAGCTGACCCACTCAGAATGTTAGAATTTGGCCGAGTTCAACTCAAACGGAGTGGTCTTCACCTGGGATGCCGGATTCGACCACACCAACTTCATCCCCTTCACAACTGCCGTGCCTGATCCGTCGACCGAGACACTCGGACTTGCTGCCTTATCGGCATTGGCATTGGCATTGATCGCACGCGCCCCGAAACGAGGCAATCATGCCTCGATCGGAACTTGGTTGTCATATCCCTACTTACAGGTGGTGCGATATACGCCGCTTATTCTGCCTATCCGCCACCGAGAGCGTAAG
>JAQBEG010000436.1:0-4503 GCA_032123985.1 Deltaproteobacteria bacterium | reverse complement strand
GTGTCATAGCCAATGCCCGTGTTGGCGCCCGTGACCAGCATGACGCGGCCGGAGAGATCCATCCCCTGCACGACCTCATCGGCTGTGGTCTTTGAGCCGAAGCGGGCGAACGGTTCTTGTCTCGTCACGCAGTTCTCTCCTCGTTCGAATCGATCAACTCGATCGAAGCGTCGCCGATTCGAATTCGTCGTTCCCGATAAAGCACGCCAACGGCGCGCTTGAATGCTTTCTTGCTGAGTCCCAGGGCGTGTCGGATTTCTACGGGCTCGCTGTGATCGCTCAGCTCGAGTCTACCGCCGGACTGCCGCAGCGCTTCGAGAACAGTCTCGCGCGCTTCGTCGATCGCTGTCTTTCCGCTCGGAGCAAGCGTTAGATCAATCTTTCCGTCGGAGCGAATTCGTTTTACAAAGCCCGTCCCAGAAAAGCCGACTTCGGTTTCACCATCACCAGTGTCGCGGTACAGCAGTCCCTCGAAATGGTCATCAACGATCGCCTTGCTTCCGAGATCAGTTTCTTCGTAGACCAGCAACCGAACCGCCTGGCCTTCGCGCAGATCATCGGGCGGTCGTTCGAGAAATCGCTCGACCATGGCCGATGCGACCGGTCGTCGGGATACCGAATCGAGTAGGACTCTCACGACGACCCGCTGCTCCGGTTGGACGCGCTGGAGCTGGCTCCTGAACGGAAGCAGCAGATCCTTCGGCAGCCCCCAATCGAGAAATGCGCCGGTCGGGGTCACGGACACGACCCGCAGGCAGGCAAACTGGTCAGTTTCGGCGTGGGGCTTCTCTGTCGTCGCGATCGGGCGGTCTTCCGAATCGGTATATAAGAAGACTTCGATGAGATCGCCCGCCGAAACTCCTTCCGGGACATAGCGAGTCGGGAGAAGGACCTCGTGTTCGTCGCTTCCAAGGATCAGGCCCATCGGGACTGAACGGAGAACTTCGAGTGAACTCGTTTTTCCGATCTCGAGCATTGCGCGCTAATTCGAAGCGATCACGAAGCCGTGCTCGATTCCCGCATTCGCGAATGTGCGTTCGTCATGGGAAACGACGATCGCGATCTCGCCGCTGTCATGGAGATTTCGCAAGGCTCGAAGCTGATCGAGCACTGCTGCGCGGTCTTCACCGAGTACGAGGTCAGTGACGAGCCTCGGGCGATATTTGAGCTCGGTCACTGCGTCCAGGTTCCAGACGACGTCGCCGACGAAGAGAAGCTCACGTCCGTCGGCCAGGGTGACGAATACCATCTGGCTTCCGGGCGTGTGTCCAGGTGCCTTCTTGAGGACGATGCCCGGCGCGATTGCGAGTGCATCGTCATAGCGGAGGGGCTCGAGTTTCTCGACGAGGGCACTTGGGAGTTCAATGAAGACCCGGCCCCGACTCGCGAGCTGCTCGGGTGTGAGTCGAAGATTTCGAGTGAGTCGTTCCGGGCGAGGGTGTTTGGCGACGCCGCCGAGATGGTCAGAATGTTCATGGGTGATGACGATCTGGTCCGCACCTTCCATGGCGACGACGAGTCTTTCCCAGGCCTCGTCGTCGAAGGGTTGCTCCTCGAATCCCTGCTCGTGAAGAGATCGATCATAGGCGGAATCGATGAGGACATAGGATCCGTCGGGATATCGAACCTGAAAGACGGGCCGCGGCATCTCGATTGGCGTGAAGGCCTCCCTGGCCATGATCAAGCCACGGGGCAATTGACCGCTCGCAACGACCTCGAGTCGGAGATCGCTCGGCAAATCACCCGGCAGGCTTCGAGCGAGGCTGCGCAGTCGGTCGAGATCGATGTCGTAATTCGTCGTCTCGGGGACCGATTCGCTTCCGAGCAGGTAGAACACTGCCAGCAGGGCGGCCGCCAGAAGGGCGACGAGACCGAGTCCGATTCGTTTCAGGATTTTCATTCGCGGCAGTCTAGCGGGTCGAGGGGAGGGCGGTCAGAAGGCGCTTCCGTCTAGGCTAACGTCGATGTCAGAGCCAAACTTACAATGACATCATTCAATCCCGTCCAACGACGCAACGACGCCGGTCCATCGTCCCGGTTCATCGTCCCGGTCCATCGACAGGAGAGTCGCATGCGCCTTGTTTTCAGCCTCGAACCGATTCTCGGCGAGTGCTGGTCATGAAGCTGGCTAAACAGCATATCGACGTCGCCGTGATGACGGATCGCCTGGAGGAGATGTTGTCCTTCTGGCAAGGGCCCGCCGGACTCGTCTTTGAGGAACTCCTGCCGACGGGTGGTGGAAACCATCAACATCGTCATGCGGTCAATGGTTCCGTTTTCAAGCTCAATCATTCGAGGAACGGCCTTCCCGAGGTATCCCCGAGTGGCTACCGCGGCATGTGGATTGCTCGGGATGACGTCGAGGAACGCCAGGAACTCGTCGACCCCGACGGCAATCACGTGATGCTCGTGCCGCGGGGCGAGGAGGGGGTCGAAGGCATCGCGGTTTCGGTCGGCGTGCGCGATCCCGACGCCCACGCACGCTTCTACACGGAGGCCCTGCAGTTCGAGGAGATGGGCGGTGGCCGTTTTCGGTGCGGTGATTCGATTCTCGTCGTCGAACACGATCCCGATGCGACGGGCGATTCCTCGATCCAGGGCCGTGGGTTCCGCTACCTGACGATCCAGGTCTTCGATTGCCGGGCCGAGCACGCTCGCATACTGGCAGTGGGCGGCATCGAGGGAGCCGCGCCACGACAACACGGCGAGGTCGCGCTGTATTCGATGGTGCGTGATCCGGACGGAAACTGGGTCGAAATCTCTCAGCGAGCCTCTTTGACGGGCCCGCTGCCGGGCCGCTGAGCGCCCCCTCGAGGTTGATTCTCGAGAATAATCACATTGCCTCTGGACAACGTTAATTGGTCGCGCCATATTGGTCCGACCAAATCTCCAGTGCGCCCGTGCCGGAGCCGTTCCATCCAATGTCTTCCAAATCCCAGGACTCAGCCATCGCAGCGAGTCTGCGAGATGACATTCTGCGTGGCCAGTATCGCTGTGGCGAGCGGCTCCCCTCGGAGCGCGACCTTGCTGAGCGATTCGGTGTCCACCGCAGCACCGTCCGAGAGGCCTTCAAACGCCTCGAGCAGCTTGGTGTGGCGACGATTCAACCGGGTGGCGCGCGCGTCGCCCCGATTGAAGACGCGAGTCTAGACATCGTCGAACATCTCCTGGCCCTGGAGGACCCGCCGGATCCTGAATTTCTGGATCAAGCCCTCGAGGCGACGAGTGCGTTTCGCGCAATGGCGGCGCGCCTCGGAACCGAGCGTGCGGATGGGCCCCAGCGCGAGCGGATGCTCGCGATCCTGAATGCCATGATGCAGCCCGATCTCATCGATGAAGACCGAGCGGATCTGGTGGTTGAGTTGGGGGATTGTTTCGTCGAGGCGAGCGGCAACATCGTTCTGCGCCTGATGAGTCGTGGACTCCGTGGGCAGAGGGAGCGATCTACGGGTGCCTATCGCTTGATTCGCGGCACCGCGGACGAAACTGCCGTCGACACACACCTCGCAAGCTTGTCTCGGGCGATCGCAGAGGTCGATGGTCTCACCGCATCCGAGGCCGTCTACGCGCTCTCGTGTCTCATCCGCATGAATGTGCGCCAGTTGTCGACCATCGAATCCGCGCCTATTGCACGCAAAGATGTGTCAGGAGCCCAAGTATGACCATTTCAAAGAAAGCCTGGATCCCAGTGTTGATCGCAGCGCTCTGCCTAATGGGAGCTTTCGTGATCGTCGCGACTGCACCGAGCGTCGAGTACAAAGAATTGGCACGCGCGATCCCGACCGTGCGCACGATTTCGGCGAGGACCGAGACTCACCGACATCGTGTGCGGACCCAGGGAACGGTTGCGCCGCGCAGTGAAGCCGATCTGGTGCCGGAGATCTCAGGACGTGTTGTCTGGATCGCGTCTTCGCTCGCGCCCGGTGGATTCTTCAAGATGGGAGAGCCGCTGTTGCGGTTGGAGCGGCGTGATTTCGAACTCGCCGTGGAGCGCCAGCGCGCCGCGGTCCAAAGGGCTGACAGCGAACTCGAATTTGCCGCTTCCGAACTGAAACGGAGGCAAGGCCTCTCGGACGCCGGCGTTGCGAGCCCCTCGCAATTGGGCGAAAAGAGACGGGCAGCGGCAGTGGCCGAGAGCAATCTGGTCGACGCTCGCGCCGCACTCGAGCAGGCCGAGCGCGATCTCGCGCGGACAGAGATCCGCGCGCCCTTTGATGGTCGGGTCCGAGAAGAACAGGTCGATGTCGGGCAGTTCGTGGCCCGCGGCAATCCCGTTGGGAAGATCTACGCGACCGACTACGCGGAAATTCGCCTTCCGATTCCAGACCATCAGCTCGCGTTCCTCGATCTTCCAGACCCCCGGCGTTCCGACGCCGACGAAGCGGCCGATGGACCGGTCGTACTCCTGAGTGCGACTTTTGCGGGCCGTCGACACGAGTGGACAGGCCGAATCGTTCGGAGTGAGGGCGAGATCGATGCAAAGAGCCGGATGGTCAACGTGGT
>JAQBEG010000435.1:0-2910 GCA_032123985.1 Deltaproteobacteria bacterium | reverse complement strand
TCGTTCATCGCCGGCCGACAGCGAACGGGCAGGTCCGGAGCCAGTTTCGCCGCCGCCGCTACGGCCCGATCGTATCCGCCCAGCGGTGAACCCGGATATCCCGATACAAGCGCGGCCGTATTCAGTCCCGCACGCCGATCTACGCGAAGCTGTTCGAGCGGAAGTCGAGCAAGGGCCTGGATTCCCGTCAAAAAGACGCGGCCTTCGTCTGCCAGATAACGATCATCGAGTGCATATGCCCGCGGAGTCTTCATCGAATTTCCCCATGGATGGCACTTCGAAAAGCGCGAAGACCTACGCCAATACTGTCAATCGATGTCGAACGCTGTCAAATACCGTCAGGCAGCGCTGAGGCCGTTCTCACGCAATGTTCGATAGACGCCAGACCAGACAGCCCGCTCGGTTCCAAAACTAACGTGGCCGCCGTTGTACCAGACGATCTCGGGTTGGTCCCAGTGACGCCAGAGATCACGCACCTGATCGGGGGGAACAAGGCGGTCGGCCGTGGCGCCGAATATCATACGACCTTCGAGGGGTACCTTCGGTTTCAAGGCGAGTGGCGAGACCACGCGAAGAATCTCATGGGCGCGTTCGAGATCGTATCCTTTGTGCTCCGCATAACGCATCTGATGTCCAGAAGCGTGACGGGCCAGCATTCGAGTGATGTCGCTGAGCGGGATGCCCGGAATCGCGCAAGCGAGACCCTCTGCAACGCTTGCAAAAAGAGCGGTCGTATAACCACCGAGCGAGAGGCCGAACGCACCCACATCGGAGGCGCCCTGTGCACGAGCCCATGAGAGCAGCCGTCGCAGGTCCCAGACCGCCTGCGCCTCGGCATGCAGTGTGTCGACCACGTCCATTCCGAGAAAACCGCTACCGGACTGCCATCCAATTCGACGCGGACCATGTAGCGGAAGTACCGGAATCAGTACGTTCAGGCCCAGCTCTTGGTAGAATCGTTTGAAGAGTCCGATATCGATCCGTGCGTGACCCATTCGATAGCCGTTGGTACAAATCAGCCAGGGTCGCGGCTGATCCGACTGGCTCTGGTGCCGCAATATATAAGCGCTTCCGTCGCGACAAGGTTCATATCCCAGCCAACGCTCTCGGCCGGGCTCAGCATCGGGCGGCGCGTAGCCACTCTCGAAGCGCAGCATCTCGACGCGATGTCCAGCGATTTGTTCGTAGCGGATCTGGGGATCGACGAGATCGGGCGGCGTCAAGTGGTAGCCGTCGGGTTTTTCGAGAAAGCCCGCTCGTTCGAAGCGCGCGTGCATGCGATCGATCTCGTCGATCACGCGCTCGAGTGTTCCGTCGAGCGCATAACCCGTTGAGCCCCATTGCTCGAAACCGAGGATCGCCTCATCGACCGCGACCTTGGCCGTAAGCTGAAACGTCGGCTCGGGAACGGGCACGTCCTCGACGTGCGGCTCTAGAGCGAGCGCCATGCGACCGGCACCCCAGGTTGCCGCGAGCGCGCTTCCGGCCATAACGAGGAAGGAATCGAATCCGATCGCGAATGCGTAAGGAAGCGAGACGAGCACGCCGAGCACGCCGGCGAGCGCGCCTGTCTGTGTAATCCGATTGTCTCCCGGCCATAAGAGTTGTGAGACACCCGAGGCCATGAAAAGTGACGCCACGAGCCAGACCGGGATTCCAGCCACGAGTCCAAGCGGCGTCGCCTGCGAGATCCAGATTGCTCCCGCGACCAGATTCAGCGCGGACCATTTCGACCAGCGGGGTTGTTCGAACAAGGCTGACTCCCTCGTCACGCCCTCGAGACGATTTCGGCGAAAAAGTACCGAATTCGTCAAGTCGGCGCGGGATCGTTACTCACGTTCACTGGTCGGATGTGCCGCTGCCTTCGAGCGGGCGCGCCGCCCAACCCACCGCAACGTGATCCCGACCATGGGGTCGAGCGTACGCCCGATCAGTCGCTGCCACCACTTCACCGAAGGTCGATCGGCAGCAGACCCGAAATCGTCGATGCCAAGCTCGGCACGAATGGATTCGGTCATGACGTTCACGGGAGCATCGAGCGGAATCCCAGTGGAATCCGCGATCCGTGTCATTCGTTCGAAATTTCCGATGACAGCCGCCGCGTTCACCAGCGCCGCGGATCCGAGTTCTCGACGCACACGCGCCCGCGCCTCTTCAGGGTCGCGTTCGTCGTCCGAGAGCGAAGCCTCGACCAGACCGACCAACGCTCCGGCAGCGGGAATCGAGCTTTCCTCGGCACTCTCTCGATCGGCAATCCCGCGATAATCCGCTTCCGCCCCGTCTGTCTCGACGCTCGCACGGAGCATCAATGCATGCGAGCTGGTTCAGTAGAAGCACTCGTTCATCGCGGACACGCGCCCGGCGATCAACTCCGTCTGGGCCCGTGAGAGCGGGCCGCGGCCGCGCGTAAAATTCGTCATCGCTTTCATGTCGAGATACTGCGCTGCGCTCAATTCCTGGAGCCATCGCACGGCATCGGGAACCAGGCTCATTGCGCGAATCACGTTGCCCGTCTGCGCACCCCAGAGATCTGCCTCGTCACCCGACGGCCGACCGGTCGGCAGCATCGGCACCCATGCTTCTTTTTTCACGGCGGTGGCCGGGCGCTTACGGGAAGGCTCTCCGGCACGGGGCTCCGGCAACCGTTCCGGAGGGATGCCCATCGCACGATGAAATGCATCGATGCTCCGAAGCGAGACCACGACGCTCAGAAGCTCGACGTAATGCGTGATCGGAACACCCTCGTTCGGCAGGCCATCGACCCAGCTTTCGGTCAGCCGCGTCGCATCGGTCACGATGCGATGAACGGCGTCGATTGCGGCAACGGGTAGGACCTCGCCACTGACATCGTCGTGATCGTCGCTTTCGCTGAACGGCGAGAGCGCTTCGCGCCGCGTCCGACAGAATGAG
>JAQBEG010000434.1:0-6589 GCA_032123985.1 Deltaproteobacteria bacterium | reverse complement strand
GAAATGATCCTCGAAGATCATGATATGATCGACAGCGACCGATCCAGTCACGAGCACAGACATTCTTGTCTCTCCAGCATGGTTTTCGCGGCTCGCAGTCTCGCCGTTGGGTCATGACGCGTCAACGCCAAGTAGCGATTTCCTCGACCGCATCGGCTAAAACGGAGACTCGGTGACGATTCCCCTGACCGTACTCGCAGTCGGGCTCATCATGCTGATCGTGGAGCGTCGCGTCGAAGCACGCCTTCACCACTACAACTACGCCGATCTCCCGCTTTGGGACATCCTCTTCGGCACATTCCGAAACCCCCGGGTGCGGGATGGGCGGTGTGGATTCGGGGACAGTCAGGAAGATCGACTGATCAAGCTACGATGCGGACGCAACATCAGTTCGGCCACGAGATCGGGAGGCTCCGCATGACCGCGTCGAAAGCGGCCGTGCTGCTTTGTGTAGTCGGACTTTCCCAGATGGCCGGCGATCTTTTTGGCGTCGACGCCTTGCGAGGCCTTGCGGCGGCGACCGCCGCGTCCCCGGCACCGAAGGTCTTCTCGGCCGTGCGTGGGCTCGAAACGTACTCGACGCGTTTTTTCATCGAGTGGCAGGATCGTGCGGGCGTGAACTCTTCGCTCGAACTCACCCCGGAAGTCTACGCACGACTTCGCGGGCCTTACAATCGACGCAGCGCCTACGGCGCGGTCATCGCCTATGGCCCCATTCTCGCGACCGACCCGCGAACGAAGCCAGTGTTTGACGCGGTGGCGCGCTTCGCCCTGTGTGGTCGTGCACCGTTGTTGCGCGAACTCGGCATCGATCCCGAGAATCTCGAGCGTGTCGTGCAGATTCGCCTCGAACCTCTTTCAACCGCGGGTCCCATCGGGCTTCCCCTGGTCTTTAACGCGCCCTGCTCCTCAGTCCCGGGCACCGACACCAATGACACAATGCGGATCAGCCGATGACGAACGCTTGGACAGGGGGCCAGTACAGCATCTTTCGCGCAATATTCGGCGCTTACCTCTTCTCCCATTTTGCACATCTCCTGCCCTTTGGTGCCGAGATATTCTCGAATCTGGGCATGGTCGCGGACGCAGCAGCCAGCCCTCTCTATCCGCTCTTTCCGAATCTTCTCTTCGTATGGGATTCGCCCGTCGCAGTGACGTCGCTCCTTACGCTCGGCCTGGTGGCGAGCGTTGCCCTCGCGGTCGGCCATCGGGATCGCGTTGCAGCGATCGTGGTCTGGTATGTCTGGGCGTGCCTGCTCACTCGAAATCCACTTATTCTGAACCCCGGTCTCCCCTTCGTCGGCTGGCTCCTCCTGGCCCATGCTACCCTGCCAAAGGCACCCTTTGGCACCTGGGACGCGCGCGGGCGCGTCGATCCAGATTCGGGCTGGCGAATGCCGAGCCCGATCTATACCGCCGCCTGGATCGTGATGGCCGTCGCGTATTCGTATAGCGGTGCGACCAAGCTTGTGAGCCCTTCGTGGATCGATGGCACAGCGCTGGCCCATATTCTCGATAACCCGCTCGCGCGACCTACTTTTTTGCGCGAGACGCTGCTTTCAATGCCTTCGGTCTTGATTGCCACCGCAACCTGGAGCGTCCTCGCAGTCGAGCTGCTCTTCGCCCCGTTGGCGCTCATTGCGCGATCTCGACCGTGGCTATGGCTCGTAACACTAGGCATGCAACTTGGATTGATGTCGATCATCGACTTCGCGGATCTGAGCGCGGGAGTGATATTGCTCCATCTCTTCACTTTCGATCCGGGCTGGATTCGATCGCGACCTTCAGCCCGCCCAACACTCGTGTTTTATGACGGCGGCTGTGGACTCTGCCATCGCACGATTCGATTCCTCCTCGCCGAGGATGCAGCAGGGCTTCGATTTCGCTTTGCTCCATTGGATAGCGACGCCTTCCGCTCGGCTTGCTCCGCACTCGAGAGCGGCTTCGACGACGACGCGTCGATTCCCGATAGTGTCGTGGTCCAACGTCCGGGAGAAGCGATGCTCACACGCAGCGAAGGCGCCCTGGAGATCGGCCATCAGCTCGGCGGCATTTGGCGACTCCTCGCCATCGTCGCGCGTTTTCTTCCCATTTCGGTGCTGAATGCTGGCTACGATTTCGTCGCAAGCGTTCGTTATCGTCTCTTCACCAGGCCGAGCGAAGCATGCCCACTGCTTTCGTCCGACCTGCGAGATCGTTTTGATTCCTGACCGTTGAACCGCCGAGGCACCTCGCCGCGACAACATTCTCCGCGCACGCTGACTCACATCTGTGCCTCGGACCTGCATTTTGCCGCCAAAGCGAATGGGCTAGGATCGCACGAAGCGGCTCTCTAACAGAGTGATCGCCGAGGATCGAGCGAACGGCGAGATGCACAATCGCGTGAACGAAAGCGTGAACCAGACCCTCATGGAGGACGCCAAGGATGGCGACACGCCAGAGCCAGTCCAGCGCTTTGCCGTTCCTTTCGCGCTCTTCCTGTTCGCATTCCTGGTCCGTGTCCTTCCGTACAACAACGTCTTTCATCCAACGGGCCTTCAATTCTTCGGTAGTGACGCCTACTACCACATGCGGCGAATCGTCTATTCTCTGACAAATTTCCCGTCGGTACTCGAATTCGATCGCTATATCAGTTTTCCGGAGGGTGCACGCCCCATCTGGTCGCCCATCTTTGACTGGAGCATTGCAGCTCTCCTCATGCCGTTGCGCGAATTCCTCTCCATCGAAGAACTGGAGCGTGTCGTCGTTTGGATCCCGCCAATTCTCGGAAGCCTAACAGTCATCATTCTCTACCACCTCGCACGAAATTTTTTCGGATGGGGCACCGCGACCCTCGCAGGCCTATTCCTGGCCGTGCTGTCCGCTCATTTTTGGTACTCGCAGATCGGCTTCGTCGACCATCATGCCGCTGTAGCACCGGTCGTCACGCTCCTGCTTGCCGTGGGCATGGAGTTCTTCCGCCGCTCGTCCGACCTTGCGGAGGGGGCGGGACGCGCGCGCGGAATCAGCATCGCGTTGGGCGTGATGCTGGCCCTGGCACTCCTCGTATGGCCGGGCACGCTTCTACACGTCGGCCTATTGGAAACAGCTCTCCTCGTCTACTTGCTCACGCGCACGGAACGCGACCAGGCCGCCGCGGTGGCCTGGGAAATGACGACCGCACATGCGACGGCCACTTTGCTGCTCGCCCCCTTCGCCCTCGGCAACGTCTGGACTCATTGGAGCCTCTTCAGCCCAGTCGTGCTGTCCAATTTTCAACCCTGGTATTTTGCGGCCGCCACGTTATTCAGCTTGGCATGCGCCTGGAGCTGGTCTGACCACCGCAGGAGCGGAAGGACTCGGACGCGCCGATGCGCATCCGCACTCGCGATCGGTGGAGCCATCGTCCTCGCGAGTCTGGCTTTGTGGCCTTCCGTATTGATCGGGGTCGACGAAATCTGGCAATGGTTCGCCCGCGAGGAACCATTCCAGAAGCTCGTGGGAGAATCGACGCCTCTCTTCATACTCGATGGAAGATTCACGACGCGCATTGCCCTGGCTCGTCTGTCGGGCTTCGTTTTCCTCGCGCCTATCGCCTTGATCGCGACCGTCGTCATGGCGCGAAGAAGAGCCGATTGGGCGGCGATTGCGTTCTTTCTTTGGTGGACCGCCGGGCTCCTGGCAGCAACGTTGGTTCAGAAGCGTTTCTTCAATTCTTCGTCAGTCCCTCTGGCACTGCTCTTTGCCATCTCGACATCCTGGGCCTATCGCACTCTTCCGAACATTCGCATATTCGCGTCGGGACGTCCGATGTTCGTAAAGGCGCTCGTCGCGTGCGCCGCGGTAGGGCTCGTGATTCCTACGCTGACGCCTTATCCGCTCTACCTCACGAATATCTACAAGACACTGCTGGCGGATGGAATGTTAGAGGTCAGGCCGGATACTTCTCGACATCTCGAAACGGTGCATCTGGCGCGCTGGATCCGAGATTCGACGCCTGAAACCAGCGGTTGGGACGATGTCAATCAAATTCCCGAGTACGGCATCCTGGCTCCGTGGGGCATCGGTCACGTCCTGGAATACATCGGCCGTCGCCCCACAGTGACTAACAATTTTGGAGACGATATCGGAAGAGAACAATTCCTTCTGGCTCAAGAGTATTACCGGGTAGATGAGAGCAGGGCACTGGAGATCGCCGACCGGTTGAACGTGAAATACGTGGTCGCGACTTCGAACCTTGGTTTTCTGGCCCAACGGCCCGCCTCTGATTCGATTCTCGCTGCGCTGCATCAATTTGATGGTTCGGAATACAAGGTCGCGCGGAACGGATCTCGAGATTGGATACCCGCAATGATGCAACATCGATTGATCTACGAATGGATGCCCAACGCATCCAGAGCCAAGGATCAATTCCGATTCAAGGTCTTCGAGATCGTCCCGGGAGCACGCCTCGTGGGACGAGCCGCTCCTGGCGCCGAAATCAGCCTCGCGCTCAGTCTGGAGACGACCCAGAAGCGAAAGTTTTCCTACGCCGCGCGCACTACGGCCTCGGAAGACGGCCTGTATACGCTCAGAGTTCCCTACTCCAACTCGACGCTGCAACACGAATCACAGGTTACGTCGACCGCGCGCCCCGGGTACCGATATGAGCTTGGTTGCAATGGAGAGCGGAGCTTCGTACGCGTGAGCGAAGAAGCCGTTTTGAACGGCAAGGACGTCCTGGCTCCGTCTATGTGCCTGTCGGAAGGAGTTCAGCAGCGAGGAGCCACGCCGCAAGATACCGGAGTCCAGCCCGATGCCCGCTCTCACGGCACTCAACTCCCGGCACGACACGAGTCGGTATACTCATCTGCACGGCGCCGAATACTCCCATCAGGTCAGACATGGATTCGTTGGGCCCGATGGTCATGGCCACGTTCATTCGAGACCGGGGCGTGACACGAAGCGCGGACCTATCGACCAGAGGATCCAGAGGCGGCACAGTGGACCACTCCGGAGATTCCTCGCGACGCTATTCGACGTCACTGCTAGTTTTCTTCATTGTCCTAATGGCATTGCTTCACGCACGCTCCTTCAATCGGCCGCATGAAGAAGGCGACGAGAAGGTCTATCTCGCCGTGGCCGAATCAATGGGATGGGACCTCTCCAACTACTCGACACGCGATGATCCGGAGGTCAGAACCTATCCGTATTCGATCTATCGCCAGGAACTCTTTCACCACCCCCCGCTCTATCCCCTGGTCCTGAAGATCGGACTGACCTTCGACAGGCCGATTTTCGCCGGACTTCTCTTCCAAATGATGGCGATGGCGCTGTTGCTGGTCTTCGCCCGGCGCGTAGCCAGGCTCTTCGAGCTTTCAGAAGTTCTGCAAGCGGCTCTCTACGCCGCTTTGATCTTTTGCCCGCTACTGCTCTTCTCGACGACTCGACTTCACCACGACGGCCTGCTCGCGATTTTCGCCTTCTGCGCCTTCACGATGTTCATCGAGGCGCTGAATGCCTGTTCGACCCGCAAGGCGCTCGCTGCCGGACTGCTCTTCGTCCTGGCCCTCAACGTCCGCTACAACGCGATCGCCCTACTTCCGCTGATTTTCGCCGTCCAGCTCTATCATCTCTATCGACAATCGGATGATCCTGCGGTGGATCGGAGTGCGTCACAATGGAAATGCTTCTCGATCGTCGCGACGCTCGTGTTTATCTTCGGCCTGCCCCATTACTACCGAGTCTTGGCGACGTACGGGTCGCTCATTCCCTCGAGCTTCATCACACCCGACTCCACCATCGAGATTTGGAGTGAGTTCACCAACCGCCTCCATAAGCGGTCTCGACTCCGGGTATCGGCATATCTGATCGCGATCTTCCCGATGCTGGTGACCTGGTTCACGTTGCCGCATATCCGTCTGGCCGTGGGGAGAGTCCGAGAGCGATCGTGGGCACCCATGTATCTGATGCTCGCGCTCTCACTCTTCCTTGTGCACATCGTCATGCTGCATCAGCAGGTTCGATATTTTGCGGTGATGACACCCTTCATGTTCGTCTGGTTCGTTTTGCAGATTCAGGCCGCCGACGACCGCGACCGCAGCCTTCTCTGGAAGACGGCCGCATTCACGTTCTTTCTGATGTCGCTGGGTGGATTCGCCGCTGCAATCTTTCGACCCACCATCGCACAGGTGGTCCCCTCGCTGATCAGCCTGTTGCCGTTCCTGAACCGGTACTATTTCTAGTATGACCGACGCTCAACCGCCGTCGCAGGACGCAAATCCGCTGCGGCAGCCCGTCCTCTTCCTCGTCCACACAGTTCGCTTGGGGAAAAGACCCCCGAGCAGTTCTTGGGGTCTGGGGACTGGGTCCCCAGAATCCCGACTTAGGCCAGAAACTAACGTTTCAAATGGACCGGGTTCTTAAGGCAGGTCAGCCTTCAAAAAGGCTAACTCAGGGGCTGGTACCAGTATGAAGGGGCCAGCCATGGCGACTGAAGCAGGGAATCCGGGAAGGTCAAAGCGTCAGTTGAAGTTCTAGCGAAATGGAGCGGCCGCTCCTTTACGCTCCGTGTGTTGCGGAGGGGGTGACTAGACCAAGGAAGGAACCGCCACCATGACCAAGCATGCCA
>JAQBEG010000433.1:0-7801 GCA_032123985.1 Deltaproteobacteria bacterium | reverse complement strand
GCCAAGATCCCGATGCTCGATCTGCGTGCGCAACATGCCGAGCTCGAAGAGGAACTCTTCGAAGGATTCTCCGCCGTCCTTGCATCGGGACGCTTCACTCTCGGAGATCCGGTCGAAGTCTTCGAATCGGAGCTCGCAAATCTCTGTGGCGCCAGCCATGCGATCGGTTGTAATTCGGGAACCGATGCCCTCTGGCTCGCACTTCGTGCCTTCGGCATTGGCCCCGGAGACGCCGTGCTCTGCCCCGCGTATTCATTCTTCGCGACGGCAGCGACGATCGCGCGAGTCGGTGCGCAACCCATCTTTGCCGACATATTGCCGGGCAGCCTGAATCTCGATCCGGAGGATGCCATCCGTCGTGCCGAGGGGGTGGACAACCTGCGCGCCATCATCAGCGTCGATCTCTTCGGGCGAGTCTGCGACCTGGGCCCCCTCGAAGCCTATTGTCGGGATCGCGGAATCGCGATCATCCAAGACGCGGCACAGTCCATCGGCGCACTGGATGCTTCGGGTGGCAAGATCGGCAGCCGAGCAGATATCGCATGCTTCAGCTTCTACCCATCCAAGAATCTCGGCGCGCTCGGAGATGCCGGCGGTCTCGTGACTCATGATTCAGAGCTTGCTCGAAGTCTATCGAGACTTCGTGTCCACGGAGAGTCCGAACCCGGCGTCTACACTGAAATCGGCATCAATTCCCGACTCGATGCGCTGCAGGCAGTCGCCCTCAGCATCAAGCTACGACACCTGGACGACTGGACTCGGGCGCGCAGACAGCTCGCCGCACACTACGACGAGCTGTTTGCGGAACACGGAGCGCTCTGCCCCGCAGATGTTGAAATCGGCGCCGGCGGATACGCGTTCCACAACGCAGCGTTGCCTCTTCAGCTACCAGAGCCGTCCGCGGCACCCGGTCTCCATACCTACCATCGTTATGTTGTTCGCGTTCCTGCGAAGCGGCGAGCGGGTCTCTCGAAGGCGTTGCAAAAGGAAGGCATCGAAAGCGCGATCTTCTATCCCCGCGGCCTTCATCAACAACCCGCTCTCGCGTCGCACGCACCACGATCGACCCTCGTCGAGACCGAACGGGCTTGTCACGAAACACTCGCGCTGCCCCTTTTTCCAGAGCTCGGCGTCGCCCAGGTCGAGCTCGTTGTCGGAGCCGTGACGCGATTTCTCCAGTCCTGAACGAGACCAGAAACTCTAGGATGACCTGCGAGTCCGGATTTGGGATTCACTGCTTGAGCGTATTCTGCGATCGACGAAAGAGCGTCATGAACAGAATCCGCAGGTCGAGCCAGAATGACCACTGCTGGATGTAGTAGAGGTCGTGCTCGACGCGCTCGTGGATCGACGTATCACCTCGCCAGCCATGGACCTGCGCCCAGCCCGTCATGCCAGCCCTAACCTTGTGACGCAGCATGTAGCCCGGAACCTCGCGACGAAATTCATCTATGTAGGCAGGCCGCTCTGGTCGGGGTCCGACGAGGCTCATCTCGCCCCACAGCACGTTGATGAGCTGCGGCAATTCATCGAGGTTCAGCTTGCGCAACCAACGGCCCAGGCGCGTCCGACGGGGATCGCGGGCGGTCGTCCAACCCGGGCCCGTCGCTTCAGCGTCGGTGTGCATCGAGCGGAACTTCAACATCTCGAAGACGCGACCGTCGTGCCCCATCCGTTTCTGCCGGTAGAGAACCGGCGACCCGGAACTGGCGCGGACAGCCAATGCAATGGCGCCCAGAACCGGAGACAGCACGATGAGCGCCGCCGCAGCAGCTGCTAGATCAAAAATACGCTTGCCCAAAGCAGGCCAGCCAAACAGCGCTGTCTCCTGCAGCCCGATCACGGGGATTCCGTCAAGACTTTCGACAGTGCTCCGAAGAGCATACCCATGGAGCAAATCCGGAACGATTTTCACATCCACGAGCTCATCTGAGAGTTCGGCGGCGACCTTCTCGAAGAGCTCAGATTCATGTCGTGAAAGCGCAATGATCACCTGATCGACACGGGTCTCCTTCAAGATGGATTTGAGATCACTGATCCCACCGATCACGGAGACGCCTTCGACCGATCCGCCTATCGAACCATCTGCGATCACACCGATCAACTTCAGCCCCGCATCAGGACGTCGGCGAATTCTCTCCACGATCGATTCCGCGAGTGGACCCGACCCGACGATCAGAACGAATCGCAAATTGAAGCCCCGCCTCCGTATACGCCGAAGCAGGTAACGAGTCGCCGACCTCAACCCGACCACCCCAATCGGTGCCAGGACGGCGAAGAAAGCAATCACGAGTCTCGAGTAGAAATAGCTACGCGCAAAGAAGGTGATGGCTGTCAGCACCAGAACGCCCATGACCGTCGCACGGACGACAGCCGAGAACTCGCCGAGCGGAGAATCCATTCGCCGCGCCTCGTAGAGGCCATGAGATCGGAAGAGTCCCAGAAAGAGCGGCAGGATTACGCCGAGCGCGTACACGTACTCGATCGCCGGTGGCACGCCTCGCGGCGCCGGTAGGCCTAGATTGAATCGCAGTAGGTAAGCGCCGAACCACGCACTCGCGATCAAGACGAGATCCGCTACGCCCAATAGCGTCCGAAAAACTTCACTGTACCGATAGAGCATCCGCTCGATTCCTCGCCCAGACCCCTAGGGTGCCAGATCTCGACTCAGCTCGCCGGTTCGGGGTCGACCGCCAACACAAGAACCGTGCGGCCCCCGGATGAAACGGAGTGAACACGCTGAAGCCAACTTCCGATCCCATCCTCTAGCCCTCTATGGTCGTTCAGCTTGGCGTCGTCGATCACGATCCAGCGTACATGACGACTACGAAGCTGATGTGCCAGACGACCATCATTTCCCGATAGGAGGGGAACAAATTCGGCCCCCGCGTAGTACGCCACTCGAAGCTTCTGCGCCGCAACCGGTCCACTCTTTGGATGATTTATCGCGAGCCATTCCGCCGCGGCACGCACAGGCGCCCGATCGAGTCTTTTCGGACGCAGATCCCGCGCGCCCCAAGCGATGACGAGGACCACCACCAGGACAACCCCCGTCGCCCGTGGTGTTCGGAGTCGAGCGAGCAGAGAGCTACCACGCGCCACGCTCCGATCCACAATCGTCGCATACAGACTCTTCCATCCGAGCGCAGAGAATGCGATGACGGGCAGCCAAGGCGGAAGCGCGTAGCGTCGACTGACGTAACCCGCACCCCAAACGAGGAGCACCAACAATCCGCTATACAGGGCGATCGGAAGCCCAATCGTCCATTCGCACAATGTTTTTCGGTACGAGCGAAAAGCATACAATCCAAGCACCGCAAAGCCGAAGACCTCGAACCGAAGAGCAGCCAGAGACGTGGTACCCACCCGCACGATCGCCTCTAGGAATCCAACCATGTTTCGAGATGGGCGACTCGCGCCCTCTCCGTCTGCTCGAATAGCCAGTTCTGGGAGAGGCAGCGGAGCGGAAAGCTGCGCCGACGCGCGACGCGCTTGCCGCAATTCTTCCGGAGCCCCTACCAGGCTCGAAATCGACTTCTTCTGCGTCAGCACGAATTCGCCAGTCTCGTGCCCGACCGCCATCACGAAAGGCACCATCACGACCGCACCCGCCACTAGCAGTCCAGCGCATGCAAGCACCAGACGCCGGATCTCCGCGCGATCGAAAAACCCGCGAACTCCCAGCAAGACGACTCCGGCCACGAGCAGCCCGGCTCCCTCCGGACGCACGAGATAGGCGAGTCCGCTGCCGACGCCGCAAAACAGCGTGTTGATCACAGTCGGGTGATCCACCATCCTGGCCATCGCGACAAAGCTCAGAAGAAAAAACCCGATGTAGATCCCATCGCTCATCACGTCGGACGAAAAATCCACGGCCAACGGATGAAGAGCAACGATCCATGCGGCATACCACGCGATATCTCTGCCAAACGCATCGCGCACGAACAAGAAAATGGCGACCACCGAAAGCAGTCCGCCCAGGATCGAAACCGTCACCGCGGCCGTCTCGAGATGGATCGGGAACAAGCCTACGAGTGCAATCAGCGCCGGATAGAGGGGATGATAGGGATGGGCCAGGATCTCAGCCCAACGTCCCGCCCCGATCGCTTCGGCCATCGCGAGAAAGATCGGACCGTCGTTGAACATCACCGCCGTGCGCGACCAGGCGATCGTCCGAACGGCTAGAGCGACGAAGAGGATTGCCGACAGACCGAGACCGTCTCGCGACATGCGGGGGCCCGATGGGGCTTCCATCGCCACGATGAGTTTCAGCTCGCGTCGAGCGCGTCCGCCTCAACGGCCGAACGCAGATCGCCGAGGAAGTCAGGCATCGCCGAAATGACACGACTCCAGTTGGGAATTTGTGGGGAACCCATCGGATCATTCACAAAATCGAGCCCAGCAGCTCGCAGCGCACCCGAGAATGTTTCCACCGCAACCTCTTCCTCATGGCGATCAAACGCCAACCCGTTCAGCTTCGCATCGTCGCTATACCGTGCAATCGCATCCTGAGCGGTCCGAACATAGGCGGCGATCATGGTGTTCAAGAAGCCGGAATCGAATCCAACGCCATAACTCGCGAGGTTGCGAATCAACGAAGCGGCTATGTCCCGCACCATCCGGTGCAGCCCCCCACGCGGATCGTGTTCCGAAAGATCCTGATGCTTGTGGTCATAGTTTTCGACGAGTTCGACCTGACAGATTCGCTTGAGCGAGCAATTTCGATAGACCTCTGCGAGAACACCGACCTCCAGGCCCCAATCCGCGGGGATACGATTCGCCCGCACCAGCTCAATCGTCATCGAGCATTCACCAGCCAGCGGATATCGAAACGACTCGAGGTAGTCGAGCAAGGGAACCGGACCGAGCACAGACTTCATGGACCTCATGAGGGGCGTCATGAAGAGGCGTGTGACGCGACCATGCATGCGATCGGAAACCCGGCTGTAATATCCTTTGGCGAACTCGTAACTCATGTTGGGGTTCGCAGTCGGAAAGCACAGGCGAGCCAGGAGATCGCGTCGATAGTTGAGGATATCGCAGTCGTGAGTCGCAACCACGCGAGCTTTCTGGGTGGCTAACACATAGCCATAGGAGATCCAGTTGGCGCGTCCTTTGCCATCCTCACCCGGGTCCAATCCCTCGTCTCTCAGTCGGCGAACCAGCTCTTCGACCCTCGGACCCTGATTCCAGATCACGGTTGGGCCGCTTCCATCGCTCGCCCGGACAACCTCGAAGAGTTCCCTCATCTCCCGGAACTGCGCGATGTTTGCTGCCCCCGATAGGCTAACCACGCATTGGCGCAAATAGGGGAACTTGCGAAAGTTCCTCGACGATCTGTTTGAGCGCCGGGCCGTGGATCTCGGCGTAGAGCGAGGGGAGAACGAGAGCGACGGGGCGCTCCTTGCCATACCGAACCAGCTCCTTCTCGAGTCGGGCGAGATTGGGTTCGCCGAGACGGTGCAGGGAGGTGATCACCCCTGTCTGGTGGAAATCTGCCATGAGCGGGACAGTCGCACCCGCCCCCTTCGGGTGTCAAGCAAGGGCGCGAACTCCGAGGGGCTGAGGGCCGTAAACTCGGCGAGACGTGATCTAGTGAAGTCCTACTGGGGTCAGATCGGGTCCGATGGCCTCTTCGAGAAGCCGGACCGCCTCAGGATCGATCTCATGGAACTCGATGCCGACTTCCTGGGTAATCGGATCGATGTCCGTCGCCCACACGACTTTGCCCGTCGCGACCACCGTGTGGTCGCCCACGTTGAAGGTGACTCGCAGGACGTCGCCCAGATTGATCTCGATCCCCACGGCCTCGAAGCGGATGCCGCCGGTCGAGAGGTTCTTCGAGACCGCGAGCTGATCCGAATGATCGATCTCAGCGAAGGAGATGACCTGATCCGTTCCGATTCGGTGATATTTCCGACGCTCGCTGCCTTCGCCTTCGCCCATGACCGTCGCGCCCTCCAATGAATCGACCCTCTCGAATCATTCCTGGGAGTTTTCGGTCCTGCTCTGAGTAGGCTTGAGGAAAGCGTTCGCGTTGAAACCCGAGGACGGCGTCAGTGACTAATGCGACTAAAAAAGATCCAATTGCCGGTTAGTTGCGCCGGAAACTTCTAGTCCTTTGAGGATCAGACCCATACGGCGAAGCGCACCCCCGTCGGTATCTACTTTGGCCAACAGCCCCTCGGCCGCGGAGATCAGCTGGGATGCCTCGGAGGACGGCGATTCGAGCGAACGGCTGCGTGTCAGGACGTGCTCATCCGTGTAGGTCAGGCGTAATGCGATTCTGCCAGCTTGCAGCCCATCGCGCCTGAGCGCCTTCTCCAGCCTCGCTGCAAGCCGGGTCAGGCTCGCGAAGATTTCTTCTGGTTCGGGTCCTGGCAACGTTTCCTCGCGCGAGAGCGTGGCCGGATGTCGCTTTACGCGAAGCGGTTTCGGATCCTCCCCACAAGCCAGGAGCCAAAGCGAGCGCCCGTGATTTCCAAGAAGAATCTCGAGCCGGTCCAGGCCCAGTTCCCGCAACCCAGGAATATCGGTCACACCGAGTTGCGCCAATCGCGCAGCCGTTTTGGGACCGACACCGGGAAAGCGACCGATGGGCTGGCGAAGCAGGTAGGCCTCGAAGGCCTCACGCCCGATCACGATCACGCCGCTGTGCCCCGCGTCTTCGGCGGCCATTCTGGCCGCAAATCTTGCGGGCGCGACGCCAAAACGAAGCGGCAGATCCGTGCGTTCCGCCACCCTAGCCTCGAGCCGCGTCGCGAGTTCGAGCACCGCCCGATGCTCTCGCGGTGCCTGCAGATAGAATCCGGCCAGGCCATCGATTTCAACGGCGTCGACCTCCTGTCGAATGGCCGCGCGCAGCAATCCGGAAGCCTCGCGCGCGCGATGCATGTCGGTACGCACCCAATGCGCCGCTGGAACTCGGACCTGAGCCTCTTCGACGCCCATCCCTTCGACGATGCCAAGCATTCGAAGGTCGGCGCTCGCGGCCACCACCTTGCCCCGCTTTGCCGGATCCCCACCGACCAACAAAGGCCGCGTACGAAGTTCCGGGAATGCCTGCCGTACGACCTCCACATGGAAATCGGGCACCTCGGCGAAACCGACAGGTGCGAAGCGCGCACCGCGGGACATCACGGCGCCGGCTCCAACATCAACCGCTCGGCGCCCTCCTCTTCGATCACCAGACGACTGGTCGCGAAGAGCGAGAGCCGCGATGAGGCCCAGCGGCCAACCCCATCTGAAAATTTTTGATGCCCCGGATGCTCGGATTGTCCGGGCGCAAGCGAACTCAAAAGGCGGTCCGAAGCGGCCAAATCCATTGCGATGCGGTACAAGCCCGCACGCTCGACATCAAAAGTGAGACCCGGACGATGCCCCGCAAAGGCCAGCGTTTGCCCATTGCCCGCTGCACGAGGGCTCTGATCCAGGCCCCGGACACGGAACTCAACGGGCTCGAATGGCGAGAAACGAAGGCGATGAAGTCGCCCCCAGGCCCAATTCTCCCGGGTCGGTCCGAGCCGATGATTCAAGCTGACCCAGGTCTCACGCAGACTCGTGCGCGCGGCCTCGCTCACACGCACCTCATCAGTCCAGCCGCCGGCACGCTGAACCTTGGCAGCCCGCAACACGAGACGTTCGATCGCGAACTGGGGCCTCACATGGGGTGCCTCCAGATAGCGCTGAAAGAGATCGTGGCCAAAGGGCTCTCGCAACAGATCCTCGAGCAGGTGCTTGATCAAGAGGTGGTACGCGGCCGCGCCAGCACTCTCGGCCCCCATCCCTCCGTCCCACCGCT
>JAQBEG010000432.1:0-4795 GCA_032123985.1 Deltaproteobacteria bacterium | reverse complement strand
GGTGGGTCTTGGCTTCAAAAAGAGGCGTTGGCACGGTCAAGGCGCGTTGCGTGTCGAGCTGGATTGAGAGACGGCAGAGCATGCCCGCGCCCACGGATGCGACTCTTGACTAAACAATTGCGCCGAGCGGTCCGAAGCGCCGCGAGCGCTTCGGACCATGCGGTCGGCGCGATGGTGTTTTGGTCGGGACCGTAGAGCAATGCACCGAGCGGCTCGAGTAGCTCGAAGAGATGCATCCGATCCAATTCCGAGAGCATGGGTAGGCGCACAGACCAGACTTCGACGGCCCGAAGCGTGTCACCGAATCGTTGAGCCCGCAGCGCATGGGCCACCCGTTCGAAAGCAAACGCCTCCGATGCGAGCTGTCTCTCGCTTCGTCGTCGACGCCACTGCATAAAGCGCGGCCACAGCCATCGCGCACCCAGACCCGCCATCAAGAGCAGAAAGCTGCCCACCAGAATCCACGGTCGGCGTTCGCGCGGATCGAGCGTCGAGGGGGTGACAGGCGGCAAACCGCTCGACACGATCTCGAGCGCCGGGATCTCGCTCACCTCGATTTCCTTCGTTCGAAGGTTCCACCAGCGCAGCCGCACGGGCGCGGCCGCGTAGCGACCTCCCGCTTCCGCCACATAAGTCACGGTCTCGATTCGCTCACCGGTCGTTCGCCCACGATTGGCACGCTCGCTGAAAACCGGCTCTTTCGGGTAGACAGCGAGACCCTCGGCTTCGAGCAGCGGGACGAGTGGCGGCAGAAAGATCGGCGAGGCACCGCTTACACGGGCTGTCACTACACGTGTGAACGCACCACCTGGCTCGAGATCCAACGGGTCGCCCTCGATCGTTTGTTCGAGCGTCAAAGATTCGGCCGCGATGAAGGGGTCGAGATCTTCGGCACCGGCGGGCGCCCGGCCCTCGAAGACCAACTCGCCCATGCGCAGCGTCGCGACGATGGGCGCGCGCGTCTCCGGATCCGCGTAGGTCACCGTTACCGTCTGCGGCGGAATCCTGAATCGTCCGACGACCATCGGCGAGATTTGATAGGCGCGGGTCACGCCCGACCAGGTCTCACCATCAATGTGCTCCATAGCCGGGCGAGACGATCCTTCGGGCAGACGAACGCTGACGTCGGGCAGTTCGAAGGTCGGGAATTCGGGCGGCTTCGGCATCCAGGTCGGGACGAGGACCGTGACGTCAAGCGTGAGGACCTGGCCGGGAACGGCAACGCTCGATTCGAGTTCTGCCTTGAGGATCGGCTCGGAGACTGGCTGCGCGATCGCGATCGTCGGGCAGATGAAACACAGAAGGCAGAGCAGTGGAAGCCGTGTCATTGCCCGCCCTCCACAGCTTCCAGCGCGAATCGAATGCGCAAGAAGTCTGCCGTCCGCGTCTCGACCGTACGCATCCATTGTTCGGCCGACTGGATCTTGATTCGATCCTTCTCGCCCATCACCTGATCGACACCGCCCTCGCTCTCCTTGTCGAAGACAATTTCATCCGCTCCTTCGGAGCCCTCGCCGGTGTCGGTTTCCCCTCGAGTCCGCTCGAGGTACGCGAGGATGGTGCGGGCGACCTGGAGATTGCGTGCGGCGATCGCATGGCCGGGATCGCGTTCGAGCGAAATCTCGAAAGATGTTATGCCGGAGCGGTACTCACGACCCTTCACGAGCGCCATACCCGCTGCATTCGCCGCATCGGCGGACGCCACCCGCCCGAAGACAGCGGCTGCATCGTCATAACGCCCAAGAACGTAAAGGGCGTAACCCTTCCACATCGGATCTTCAAAGGTAAGCGCGGCCTCATCGTAACGCTCGCCCTCGAAGGCCAGACGTCCCCTTTGATCCGGCGTCAAGAACCACCGCTCGAGCCGGCTCCCGAAGTCATCCGCATAGGCTGGTCCAGGCGAGACACCGATGAGGCCTAATACGACGACGAGTCCCGGGATCATCGTCCAGCCCCTTCGGAAGTAGAGAAGGGTGAGCAGGGCTGCGGGCCACGCCAGCAGCCAGCCGCGATCCTCCCACTCCTGCCGATCGTCGTTTGCGAGCGCGTTCCGGTAGGCGGAGGCGATTTGGCGACCGACGCGCCGAACGTCGGATGGATCAGGGGTCAGAGACACAACCGAGCTACCCGGTACGCGATCGAGCACCCCTCGCGTCTCGTCGGAGCCGTTGACCAACAGAAATACGATTCCCACCCCTCCCTCCTCGGCGTGTCGTACAAAGGCCGGAACGTCTGCGCTGTCCAACTCGTCGAGAATGAAGAGGATCGCGCCAGGAACGGGCTCGTCGCTCAGTGCTTCACGCGCCAGCCCGAGCGCTGCTGTCGCGTTTCGGCCCTCCCCCGGCATGACTTCGGGTGACAGACCTTCGATGAAGGGCTTCAGCACCCCGACGTCCTCGCTGAGCGGCACCACGCGGTGCGCGGTCCCCGCGTACGCGATGAGCGCGGTGCGAGCGCCGGCACGGGTTTCGATCAGGTCGAGGAGCTTGTGCTTGGCTCGCTCCAGACGATTCGGTGCGACGTCGACAGAGAGCATGCTCTCGGACACCGAAAGCGCTACGGCGAGCGGCGCCGTCTGCGCGACGAAGGGGCTCGGCACCCGACTCCACGTAGGACCTGCCGCCGCCAGAGAGGTGAGCAAGAGCGTCGCTGCGACACCATCGATCGCGAGCAGGCGCAGACGATTTTCGCTGCCCACGCTGAGCGCCGCCGACAGATGAGGCGCGATCCCGGCTGGCAGATTCCGACGAGCCGTCGCGCGCGCGCGGACGTGCCACCAGAGCAGCAGCGTCGGGAGAATTAGCACCAGCCACCCCGGACGCAGGAAATGAAAAAAATCGAGCGAGTCGAGCATTTCGTTCATGCCGACGCCCTCCGCAATGATCGCAGATGTAGTCCGATCGCCCCCAACAACCCCATCAACGCGGCGATCGCGAGCGGAACGACGGCGAGAGGCTGTCGCGGTCGGAACGAAATCGTCTCGATCTTGCGCGGAGACATCTCATCGATCCGCGCATAGACGCTTGCGAGTCCCGTCTCATCGTCAGCAAAGAAGAAACGTCCCCCCGCACGCGCCGCAATATCCTCGAGGGCCGCGACATCGACCCTCTGATCGCCCTGGCCTTTCTGACCTTTAGGATCCCCGACGCCAATCGTGAAGATCTCGACGCCATTGCTCGCCGCGATCTCGGCCGCGTTCACGGGACTCATGCGGCTTCCGGTATCCGCACCGTCACTCAACACGATCAAGAGTCGTTCCTCGATTTCGCTCGCCTCGAAGGTCCGAATCGCGAGGCCGATGGCGTCACCGATCACCGTGTGGGGACCGGCCATGCCGACCTCGGTCTGCTCGAGGAGCTCGCGCACCGTCCGCAGATCTTCGGTGAAAGGCGACTGCACGAAGGCCTTCTCACCAAAGACGATGAGCGCCACTCGATCGCCTTCGCGTTCCTCGATGAAGCGGCCGACCACCCGCTTGACGCCCTCCAGCCGCTGCAACGTGCTGCCATCCTCGGCTGTGAAGTCGTTCTCGTCCATCGAGCCCGAGATATCGATCGCCAGCACCACGTCTCGCGCCGCCTTCGTAATCTCGATCGGCTCCCCGACGCGCTCGGGACGCGCGAGTGCGACGACCAGTGCGATCCACACGAGCAATGTCAGCAACATCTCTAGCCGGCGGCGGCGTAGCACGACCGAGCCAGCGCGTGGCTCTTCCCCGACGACGGCCGCGATTCGCCGAAAGAAGGGAACACGAAGGCCAGGCATCCGCTCGCGGTGGGGCGGCACCAGCCACCAGACGAGGAACGGTGCAGGAAGCAAGAGCAGCGCCCAGGGAAATACCCACTCGATCACGGCGCGCCCTTCGCAACCACTCGGTGACGGCGTACCCATCGCGTCGCAAGCGTCGCCAGCCGCGCCGTGTCCAGCGTCTGCTCTCCGTAGGCTGCCTGCGCGAACGCCCTGCCCGGCCCCTCTCGGAAGTCCATTCCGTCCGCGGTGCGATCCAGAAACGCCAGCCATTCTTCGCCGTAGAGCCCAGCGACTTCGGCGCGCGGAAAGGCGGCGAGTGCCGTGCGACGTAGGATTTCTGCGAGGACGGCGGGCGTCTCTCGCGCTGCGGCAATCTCGCGAAGCGCCGCACGACGGTACGCATTGGCCCTATGACGCAGCAGCACACGACGCAGGAGCCAGGCCGCAATTCCAGACACGACGAGGCCGATCCAGACCCAGGCCTCTGTCTGCGGCCAGAGTGAGACGATCGGCGGCTCGGGGATCGGCTCCAGCTTTCCCAGCAGCCCAATCAGATCGAGCCCGGAGAGATCCTCGTTCATCGATCGCCCGCGGCCAGGCCCAACAGCCGACGAATCTGGGGCACGGTCTCCTGGCCAGCACTGAGCGGCAGGATCGGGATCCCGAGCTTGCGCTCCCAAGCCAACACCTCGGCGAAACGACCGGAGAGAAAATCACCCAAGGCACGCCGGACCTTCCCCGAAGCCGTGTCCAGCTCGGCCTGGAGATGTCCGTCGGACACGACCAGACGTAGATCCTTATCGAAGCCATGGGCCATTGGATCGCTGACGAGAAAGAGGACGACGTCGTTATGCCGAGAGAGACCCCCGATGAGCGCCTCGGTCCGATCGTCGATTTCGTCGATGTCGCTGATCACCAACACCAGATGATCGCGACGGGCGATCCGCGCGGCCGCTTCGAGCGGGCGATTGAGCGACATCGGGGTCACCACCGGTGCGTCCGCAGCCAGCGCGCCGTTCGCCACGGCGATCGACGCGATGAACGC
>JAQBEG010000431.1:0-4352 GCA_032123985.1 Deltaproteobacteria bacterium | reverse complement strand
GATCCGAGGCTGGGGGGGGCCGCTGGGGTGAAGACGGTGCTGGCCAGTATCTACGCTCGCACGGGACGCGAGCAGGAGGCCGTGGGCCTCTGGGATTCCGCGCGACGGGCGAGCCCCGATCTGCTCCGACCCCGCCTCTTTCTGATCGAACATCACGCCTCGGCCGGCAGGATGGACGAGGCGGCGGCCATCGTCGCCGAGGTCCGCTCGGCCAGCTCGCAGCTAACCGCAGAGCGCGCGGGCGAATTCGTTCAGCGATTTGGCAGCGATGCGTCTGAGGCTGCGGCCCTGGTCGGGCACCTGCGTCAGCTCGGGCTTCCCTGACGCACGTTGCCCGTCGGCTCGATGATCGGAAACCATCCGAACTGCTCGCTCTCGTACCTCTTGTGAAAACTTGTTTCTTCGTGCCGTTGCTCCATCCTCTCAAGAAATAGGGTTGGTGGAGTCGATCGCTAGGACACGTCGAGCACGGCAAGACAGGCGTGTTTCGTCGCTCGGCCTCACATTGCCTTTGATGCTCTTCGAGCCCAGAGGGGGCACTTGATTTTGCGATCCGCCGTGGTCATTCGATGACGTTTCGAGGAGTTCTCAGCTGGATTCTCCCGCGCTTCGGCCTCGCATTCGGCGGCGTCGTGATCGGGCTTGCCATCGCAGAAGCCGCGCTACGAATATTGGGATGGGCGCAGGACCTCGACTACCGACTCTACCTGCGAGAGCTCAAGAACTCGAGGATCATCCCGCTCGAGATCTGGGCCGACCCGGAAGGTGGCGATCTGCAAAACATCTTCAATCGGGCGCGGAAGAGGTACCCGCCGTTTCGGCCCGGTGCAGTCGAACTCGCGACAACGTCCGACTTCTCGGTCATCTACCGCGTGAATTCGCGCGGACTCAGAGACGGCGAGCACGCCTTCGAGCGCCCAGGGGATGGAAGTCGCTTCGTGGCGCTCGGTGACAGCTTCACTTTTGGAGTGGGCGTTTCCCTGGGAAACCGCTTCACCGACGTTCCCGAGCGTCAGCTCTCGAATGTCGAGATCATCAACATGGGCGTGCCCGGCTATGGGCTGGACGAAGCGGTGCTGGCCTTCATTGCGGAGGGCCATCGTTACCGTCCCGACGGCGTACTCGTGATCCTCAACCGACATCTGGTCAACCGACACCACACCGGGATCTACGCGGGTGGTGTAGTGCAGGTACCGACCGATCTGGGCGCGGCGCGGACGCCGGACGCCGGCGACCCCGAGACGCTCTATCTGGCGAGGTCCGATCCATTCTTCAAACAGAGTCCATGGACCGTGCGGTCGTCCTACCTTCTTGCCTACGCCACCTATCAATGGCAGATCTTCCGGCTACAGGATCGGCTGTCGGAGAACGACTTCCAGTTCTGGAAGCGCGCCCTAAGACGGCAACGCGCGGCCCTCGTCCTTGAAGACAGAAATCCATCCCGAAGGGCTCGCACGATCGCGCTTCTCGAAACGCTGCGGGATCGCATTGCGGCGGATGGGGTACAACTGATCGTCGTCAACATCGACGATGAGTATCGTTACGACTACATCGCGTCGATCCCCGGCGTCACGTATCACGATCTTTCGGGTCTATTGCACGACCGCCGTCAAACGAACAATCTGGCCTTCCGTTTCGATCGCCACTACAACGCCGACACCCATGCGTTCATCGGTCGACGATTGGCTGAGATCCTGAACGCGGAGATCGATGCGCGCCGGCCGTGAGTCCGTGTGGCAAGCCTTACGAAACGATGACTCGGGCTTCACGAACCGACATGAAGGCCCAACGGTTCAGGCAGCCGTCGCGCAGCACGCCGTTGAACGATTCGTTGTGACCGTTTTGCCAGGGGCTTCCCGGTTCGATGAAGTACGTGTCCGTCGGTCGGTTCTTGATCCAGTCTTGGATGCGCTCGGCCACAAACTCAGGTCCGTACTTAGTACGTTGTCGCTCTTGATGATCCGAGAATGCCCTCGGATCTCGACCAGTTGATTGAGAACCCGAATCAGATCGTGCGAGTTCAGGAGCCGGGCGCACTCGATCCAGATCGCCTCGCGAGTGAACTCGTCGATCACCGTGAGAAAACGAAGCCTCCGGCCGTCGACCGTCTGATCAGAGACGGAGTCATAACTCCAAACGTGGTTCGGCCGGCCGGTAAATGCCATCGCCCGTCCAGCCCGTCGAGACTCAAACGCCCCCAAAACGCACTTCAGTTCGGCCTCGCTCAATTTCGAACCGAACCTTTGACTTTCGCTTTTTATTCGCTTATTGTCGTCTTACTCAAAAACACCCAGGAGACATCACCGTGACCCACTTTCATTCCATCCCCAGGCCCGCGAAGACCGACACCCAAACCGACATGAACATGGAAGCCGATCCGACCAATCTCCACGAACTCCCACTCCCCGTCCCCACACTGACGAACTCCCCCCGATGTGCCCCTGCCGCCGAGCCAACGAAACCAATCACCCCGCGTCGCGTGCGCACGGTCCGAGTCGACGCATGGGCCGTCCCGGCGTCGGTCAACTGGAGCCGAGCCCGAACGGCGGTCCGCAAGGTAAGCAAGGTAAATAGGAGCACTCGAACGACGGACTGGGCCCTGCCCTTCTAACGAACGAAGGAACAACTCACGTCACGTCACGTCACATCACGTACGTCACGTACGTCACGCCCCTGAAAAGTGTCGAAGCTGCCATTTCGACGAAAATCGGCGGTGCGATGGGAACGGGTCGATGCAACCGGAGGGCGAAACCGGGCGCATCGCCTGGTCCATCGCGCCGCCGCCTGCTTTTATTCGCTGGGAGCTGACCCCGGCCTGCAATCGAAGATCAAGCCGGAGTGGTCGCTGCCGGGGATGTGGACCACCTGGAAGCTCTCGATCTCGAGCCCGCGAACCATCGCATGATCGATCCGCAGAAGTCGAGGGCTGCCGGGCCTGGGTCCCCACGTCGACTCGACCGCGCGACCTTCCCGCTGTGCCGCTTGAATGGCGGCGTCTGAGAAGCGGCGGGCATAGCGTTGATAGAGCGGCCAACGGGGTGTGGCGTTGTAGTCGCCGACGATCGCACGTGAATCGCTCGGGTTCTCGGCCAGGAAGCGATCGAGATCGCGGGCCTGGCGCCTTCGCACGAGGACGGACGGAAAGGGCAGGATCGCGTGCGGCGCTTGGAAATGAACGTTTACGAGATCGAGCTTCCGTTCGAGTCCTTCCCAATCTGATGGCTGCAACACAACCCTTCGCGCATCGCGAAAATGCAGCGGGATCCGCTCGTAGGACCCGGGTCGACGAAGCGCGATGCCCATTCCGTGGGATTCAACTTCGGGCTCGAGGCATCCGAAGGGCAGTTCGCTCGAGATCGCCTCGGCAGCGTCATGGCAGAGTTCCTGGGCCGCGAAAACATCGATCTGGTATTTGCGAATGAGTTCGATAAGGCCATCCGGATCGGCCTTTCCCCACCAAAGATTTCCGGACATCACGCGAATCGAACTCGCCAAGCGGGTCTCCTTTTCGAACCGGCGACTCTTTCAAGAGGAACTTAAAGGAATAGCGCCAGCCAAAGCTTCTATCGACCGGAAGACCCAATCAATCAAGCCCTCCAGCCAGATGGTTGGCCCCTCCTCCCAAAGATCAAACCCCCGAATTAGATCCGCTCCTCGGACTTCCGTTCCCACGACACCACCGATTCGACGCTTCCGAGCGCCCATCGGCCATCAATCCCGCTTCTCCTGCCGACTCTGACAGTCGAAACAAAGCGGCGCCTCGGGCTTCGCACCCAAGCGCCGCGGCTCGATCTCCTCCCCACAACTCTGACACTCCCCATACTCCCCAGCCTCGATCCGCCCAAGCGCCGCCTCGACCTGCCGTCGCCGCAATTGCGCCGCCCGCCGATTCTCAGCCAACATCTTCTGCTGCTGCATCGCATCCAGCCGAGACAACCGCCCAATCGGCTCATCCAAATCAACCGGCTTCACCCCCTCCGCCGTCCCACTCACCATTTCATTCAACTCATCGCGCAACTTCACCAACGCCAGCCGCTGCACCTCCACCAATTCCAATTCAATCATTTTCCCCCCATCCCACATCACCCTCCTCATCTACCACCCAACGCCCCTCAAACACCCATCGAACCCCATCCCCCCACCACCAACAACCCATAAACCCCTCGTTTACCCCACTCTCTCCCATCCCGCAGAATCCTCCCCCACCGGCCACCACCCCAATCCCCCGCCGTGCCGTCTACAGCTAAAACGGAGAGGCCGGTGCGTCGCGGTGTGGTTTCTCGCGAAATAAAGCGCAGGCCGAAAGTCGCTGTCGCACCGCCTCCGAACGAAAGACGGCCATCCAAGCCCCA
>JAQBEG010000430.1:0-2679 GCA_032123985.1 Deltaproteobacteria bacterium | reverse complement strand
AGCGCGATCTCGATTTTCCCGGGACGTTGGCGGCTGTGGTAGTCGAGCGCGTCTTGTTTGCGGATCATGGCGGCTCCCATCGAGAGACTCACTCTCGCGAGAGGATGCTAGGCGATCGAATCGGGGATTGCCGGACCGGCTTGTCCTTTTGATCGGCGGGGGCGGCCTAACGGAAGTTCCGGATGAGCACGGCGTCGCTGCTGCGTTTGCCCGCGCTGACGACGACCTGTTTCCCATCCTCGGTCCAGCGAAGATCGAAAATCTCGTCCCCCTGGAAATGGGCGATCTGGACCGGCTTCGAACCATCGCTCCCCGTGATCCAGACACCGGAATCGTCGCCGTTCCTGCGCGCCACGGCGAGGTGGCTCCCGTCGGGCGACCAATCGAAGGCCGTGGTACGCCCGTCGGTGAAATGCGTGACCGGTCCGACTGGAGAGCCGGACGAACTGATCCGGCTGACGTTCCACGCGGGGTCGGACTGGTCGACGTACGTGAAGGAATCGCTATCGGGGCCCCACGCGGCCCTTGTCGCCCGCGGTGGAAAGGGGAAGCTCGTGATGGCGTCGCCACCGGCAGCGGGAACGATTTCGGCCACCGGTCGGATCAACCCACCCTCCCCCGGGATGAGCCTCGTGACGAAGATCTTCGTCCCATCCGGTGAGATCAGGCCGGAGTTGGTCCGCGGGCCTAAACTCCGCGCGGCGCCTCCGTCTCCGGTCATCACCCAGATCGCGCGCTCGGCGTCGAGTTGGACGTACGTGATGAGGCTTCCGTCCCGCGCCACGTCGGCGACTTGAGCCGGCGCTTTCGGTGTCAACATCCGGTCGCGGCTTCCGTCGAGCTCGACGCGCCAGACGCGAATTCCACCGTCCGCTTCGTATCGGTCGTAGACGACGCCACCCGGAAGGCTCCGCGGGTTGACGGCTAGACTCTGGCCGGGCGTGAGCGCCCTCGCCTCTCCCCCGTCCAGTCCGACGGTCCACAGTTGGATGCTCTGGTCATGTGCGGCGCAGTACACGACGGACCCGTCACTGGCCGTCACGTAGGTGAGCGGCGAGCTCTCCGGGTTCGTGAACCGGGTGATCGGGCGCGCCTCGCCCCCCGACGCGTCGGCCAACCACAAGTTGCTCAGGCGGTTGAACCGGACGGCCGCGACCGCCTCGTCCCCGGACGACGCCGTGACGTTCGCATAGTCATTGACGTCGTTGGTGAGTCGCGTGACGTTTCCGCCGGGATACCCGACGATCGCTACCTGCCGCGCCACCGACGTTCCGAGATCGTAGCCGGACCGGACGATTCCCTTTCCGTCCGCAAGCCACGCGAGGCTCTCGTGGATGCTCCCCTTGCTGACGTTGACGTCCTCGCGGCGTCCGCTTTCCACGTCGAGCACGGCGAGTGTGGAGACGAACGCCCCGGTCGACGTGTCGAGATCGATCAGCGCAACCTGCTTTCCGTCGGGAGACCAGGCCGGGGCGCCCGGAACCATGTGCGGCTCGACGATCGAGGCGAGCACCCGCTCGCTGCCCGCGTCCAGGTCCAGCACGACGATGTCCGACTTGCGCTCCTGGGGAACGCCGCGAAGGAAGACGCCACGTTTCCCGTCGGGGGAAAACGACACCCGCGTGTCGACGTCGAACGCCCTCTCGCGTGAGGCTCCCCCCAGCGAGGGCACCTGCATCAGGGCTCGGTAGCTCGGCGTGTCGCGACGCCGCTTGAGATAGAACAAGTAGTTCCCGTCGGGAGAAAACGAGAGGCCTTGAAACAGTCCCTCTTCGGACGGCACGACCTCGACATCGCTTCCGGTCGCCACCTGCCGCACCCTGACGCTTGATTTCCCGACCTCTCCGGTCAGATACGCGAGATAGCGTCCGTCGAAAGAGATCGCAGCCTCGGTGACGTCGCCGCGACTGGTCTGAGTCGACATCCGCATCGTTTGGAACGGCGGAGGCGCAGCGTCGTCGCCGCCCTGGCGTATCGCCCAGAAGGCGACGGCGATGGCCGCGACGGCAACAACGGCCACTCCGATCGTGATGGCGAGCAGAGGCTTCGGTTTCGCCCGCACCGAACCCGAGGCGCCCACGATGGTGCTGCCACTGGTCCCCGACGCGGAGAGGGTGTCCCACTCGTCGACGATCTCCCGAAGCTCCAAGGCGACGTCCTTCATCGACTGGACGCGCTGCTCGGGGCTCTTCGCCAAACACCGTCGTATGACTCGCCGCAGCTCTGCGGGCGCCTTCGGGTTGTGCTGTTCGACCGGGACCGGCTTGTCGTGCAGGATCTTGTGCATCGTCTCGACGGCGGACTCCGCGACGAAGGGGCGCTGACCTGTCGCGGCCACGTACAAGACGCAACCGAACGAAAAAACGTCCGAGCGGTGATCGACGGATTTGCCCTGCACCTGCTCCGGGGACATGTACCCCGTCGTTCCGATCAAGGCGCCCGCTCCGGTGGCGTCGTCCACCATCGTCGGTGCGCTCGTCAACTCGGGGTCGGGCTCGGCGTCGCGCTTTTCGGTGAGCTTCGCCAGCCCGAAATCGAGCACCTTCGCGAAGCCGTCGGCCGTGACCATGATGTTCCCGGGCTTGAGGTCCCTGTGCACGATCCCGGCGGCGTGCGCCTTGGCCAACCCCTCCGCCGCCTGGGTGAGGTAGCCGAGCAGTGTCTTCAGGTCGACCTTGT
>JAQBEG010000429.1:0-3497 GCA_032123985.1 Deltaproteobacteria bacterium | reverse complement strand
CCTGGCCCATTCGAATCCCGGCGCCGTCGTCGAAGGGATTGCCGATCGGCGTCGCGATGCGAGCAATTTCGGGCGTGAAACGACTCATCATGTCTTTGTTCATGACGAAGCCGCCGGCGCAAAGGATGACGCCCTTGCGAGCTCGGACGTTGTGCTCTTTGCCATCGATCCGTACGACGACTCCACAGACTTCGCCCGTGCTGTTCGTGATGAGTGTCAGTGCGCGCGCGTTGTACTCGATACGAACGCCGCGTGCCTCGACCTGCTTCGTCAAGATGTCGATGAAGAGGGGCCCGCCATTGTCCCCTTCGACCTCGAGGTTGTGGCCGCGTGGGCAGGGTTTGGCGAGATCTCGAAAGGGCCAGGCTTTCTCGCTTCCGGTGTAGAGCAGGCAGTCGTCCGTGAGGGCCACCAAAGCACGCCTCTTGAACTCCGAATTCTTGTATGGAACGCCGAGTCCAACCATCCAGTCGAAGTGGTCGAGGCTGCCTTCGCAGTAGAGCCGGATGCGTTCCTCGTCGGCGAGGTCGCCCTGCGACGCCATCAGATAGTTGAACATGTCTTCGGTGGTGTCTTCGTATCCGCAGGCCCGCTGGACGCGTGTGCCTCCGCTGCCCCCCATGTAGATTTCGGCACTCGATAGGGCGGTCGAGCCGCCGCTCGCGCTCGCGACTTCGAAGACGATGACGTCGGCCCCGCAATCGGCCGCTTCGATCGCTGCGCAGCCGCCTGCCCCCCCGAATCCAACGATCGCGACGTCGGTCTCGAGTTGCCATTCACGAACGTCTTCGACTCTGCGCGGGTGAGTCGGGCTGGGTGGATTCAAGACCTGTCTCCGGTTGGGGACCGAGCATAGTTGAATCCCGCAGTGGCGGGCAGCGGCCAGCGTGATGGGACATCATTGCGCCATGGCGAATGAAGAGGCCTCGACCTCCGATCGACCCGATTCCGACAGCCTGATCCAAATCGCGCGGATGCGAATGCCGTTTGGTCGCTACGAGGGAACGCGGCTGATTGACCTGCCCGAGCCGTACGTCGTGTGGTTTCGGAACAAGGGCTTCCCGCGCGGACGCCTGGGCGGGCTCCTTGCCACACTCTACGAGATCAAGGCCAACGGGCTGGAGCCTTTGCTGGCGTCGCTTCGCGAGCCTTCGGATCCGCTCTACCGGGCGGAAGATCCAAGAACGTTTCGAGAGGGCGACCGCTGAGCGCGTCCGTTAGGCTCTCTACGAGCCACTAGCCCCTGTTGCGACCTGCTACCGCCAACCACGATCCGGTACCGCCTACTGGGCGTCAATCGGTCATCCATGAGGCAGGAATGCAGGCGTTGTCGACGACGATGCCTAGCATCTTCTCGAGAAATCCGGGCTCATGCCAGGCGCGATCAAGAACGTAGGCCTGGATCGCCTTCGCATCCTCTTCGCTTACAGCATCCGCGAAACTCGGCATGCCTTTATCGGTGCGAATTCCGCCGCGCACGATCGCGTCCCATTGTTGGTGCGTTTCAGCGGACGCTGTTCGAAGATCGGGGTAGACGCCGCTCGACTCCAACCCCATACCGTGACAGCTGAAACAGACCTCGGCGTAGACCTGGCGGCCGCGGTTGATCGTTTCGGGCGGGACATCGAGCCTTGGGTGGGAGACTTTTCGTTTGGGCCGGAGCTTCACGGCCGGCATGGGTGCGCTTCCCTCGAGCTTGAAGCTCAGCACCCGGCCCGCGTTGTCATGATCGAACTTGGATTGGTGGTTGCCCTGGCTGCCCCCGACGCCTGCGAGGACGGCGATATATTGCTCGCTGTCGACGCGATAGCTCACGGGCGGGGCCATGACATCGATTCCGACGTCGCTGGACCAGAGACGATCCCCGGTCTCCGCATCGAATGCCGCAAAGAGACCCTGTCCAACGCCCTGGAAAACGAGCCCGCCTGCGGTGGCGAGCGTTCCGCCGGGCACACCCGAGTCGTGCAGGACTTCCCATGCCTTCTCTTCCCGGATCGGGTCCCAGGCGATCAGCCGCGTTAGGCCACATGGAAGGAATCGGCCGTCGCTGTAGTCCTCGATCATTTCGTGCAGCCGGGTTAGATCTTCGCCGGTGTTCCAGAGTCCCGGTCGAAAACGAAACGAGGCGTTTGGCAGATAGGCATAGGCGGATTCGCTCGCCGGAATGTAGACGAGACCGGTTCCAGGATGAAAACTCATCGGATGCCAATTGTGTGCGCCGGGCGGAGAAGGCGATACGAAGGCGTCATTCCCGGACCAGTGCGCTTCGGTGCGTTCGACGGGGCGACCGGTTTCGAGATCGACGCGGGACGCCCAGCTCGCATGGACGATTTTTTCGGCCGAGAGCAGCTCTCCCGTTATTCGGTCGAGGACATAAAAGAATCCGTTCTTTGGCGCTTGTAATATGACCTTGCGCCGGGTCCCCTTCCATTCGAGATCGGTGAGAATCATGTGCTGCGTCGCCGTATAGTCCCAATGCTCACCGGGGGTCGTCTGGTAGTACCAGACCAGTTTGCCTGTATCGGGTCGCAGGGCCAGAATCGAAGCCAGGTAGAGATTGTCGCCGCCGCCGGGGCTGCGTCTCTCGCGATCGTAGACGCTCGAATTTCCGGTTCCGACGTAGAGCAGGTCGAGTTCCGGATCGAAGGCCATGGAGTCCCAGACCGTGCCGCCGAGGCCGGACTCCCAGAGTGAATCCTTGGACCAGGTCTTTGCGGCGATGGCGAGCTCCGGGTGTTCGTGGGGGCCATCCTTGCTGGCGGGTACGGTATAGAAGCGCCATGCGAGCTTTCCGGTATCCGCGTCGTAGGCGCTGAAATAGCCCCGCACGCCAAACTCGGCGCCGCCGTTGCCGATCATGATCCGATTCTTCACGACGCGGGGGGCGCCGGTAATCGTGTAGGGCTGACCGGGATCGGTTGTCTGAACAGACCAGATCAGGCCGCCTGTTTTCGCGTCGAGTGCGATCAATCGCCCGTCGATCGTCCCCGAGTAGATCCGCCCGTTCAAATGGGCGACGCCTCGGTTGACCACACCGCAACAGGCGTGCCTGGCCTTCCAGCGCGGGACCTGGGGATCGTGGCGCCAGAGTTCGCGTCCGGTTTTCGCATCGAGCGCGAACACGATGCTCCATGATGCAGTAGCGAAGAGTACCCCGTCGATGATGAGCGGAGTCGCTTCGAGACCACGATCCGACCCGGTTGCATAGGACCAGGCGAGTCCGAGTCGCGAGATGGAATCGTGGTCGATTTCGGACAAGGGGCTGAAGCGATCTTCATGAGAATTGCGGCCGTGCATCGGCCAGTCCTCGTCCGGGGGGACGGCGTCTGGCCGAGCCGCTGCAGCAATTGGCGAGATCGCCGCCGACACGAACAGGCAGACGAGGAGCAGGGACATCCAAGAACGAGCGCAGGTCGAATGGGCAACGCGAGTTTCGAAATCCATGATGCCCTCGGTATCTGCAACTCGTTTGTGGACGATCCGCTCGCCGAACCATG
>JAQBEG010000428.1:0-3678 GCA_032123985.1 Deltaproteobacteria bacterium | reverse complement strand
CGACGCGGCGAAACCGTCGACTACTCCGGTTCGAGGACGCGAACCGAGGACGGGATCAGCCGCGAGGGTTCCTGGGAATCGACCTCAGGTGCTTCGGGCGAGCGGAATAGTCAAATCGGTGTCAGCGACGGTCGCGTAGAGAGCGTAGACCGATCGCGCCATGTCGAGACCGCCGATGGCGAGACAATGGATCGGACGATCAAATCCGAGCGACACGGCGATCATGTCGATCGGGAAGGTGAGATTCGTTCGAGCACGGGAATCGACGCCGAATCGAAGGGCACCATCATCAAAACCGACGACGGATTCATCGCGCGCGGTGGCGTAGTCGGAAAAGACGGTGCGGCCGCCGGCACCGTTGTACGCAAGGGAGACCAGACTCGTATCCGCGGTGTCGCGACAGACGGGAAGAACGTCAGATGGGGCGGTGCGAACTGCAATGGATCCCATTGCTACGGCGGTCGGGTGACCGTCAATCGCAACTACTACTACGCGCATCCCTACTACTATTATCCCTATTATTATGGTTGGTACTCGTGTCCGTACGGGGCCACCAATACCTGGTACAACCGATATGGAACGCCGGTCTACGGTTGTTCCAACGTAGTCGTGATCCATACGACCATCTCAATGGGGTCGAGCTACACCAGCACCACAGCTTCGAGCGCCGCATGGCCTGCCGAGGCCAATGTGTCCTCCGCACCGGTCTTGATGTATGAAACGAGTCCGGACGTATCGGTGTACGGAACCAGCTACGAGCCGGCCGGCGTCTATTCCGTCAAAGAGGGTGAGCGCTACTACTGGGCCCCTGGCCCGGCAAAAGAATCCGCCGATGCGAAGCAGTTGAGCACGACTGCTGGCGAAATGAAGGAGCCGACGGCCAACTCGACCGTCATCACGTATGCCGTGGGGGATCGGATCGTCTATTTGACGAATGAGGCGCCACTGCCGGGCTACTTCTCGGAGACGGCGGATCAACTCTACGTCTGGATTCCTGGCGTGAAGGACCCGACGGACGAAGAGCGGGCTTTGATCGCGACCGTGATCAAAGCGCAGCGGTCCGGAGGAAAGGCCGCGCTCGATCGAGAGGTACGAAAACTCGAAAAAGGTCGGGAGCCGCCCCCGGCACTTCCAGACGAAGAGGCGTCGTAGCGCCTCGAACGACGCGATATTTTTCGTTAGGCGATCGATCAATCTGCGATCAGGGGCAGAAAATGATCATCAATCCAGCGCCATCGGATAGTAGCGGTTCAAGTCGTAGAGTCCGGCGTTCAGCGGGTCGGCCTCGTTGAGCTGCTGCTGGAACCAATCATAGGTCTCCCAGAAGTGCGGATCGGAACGGGGAACACCGAATTTCCGACCCAGTTTCCGATACCGCTCTGATCCGTCGAAGTTCGCGAGCAAGTCGAACAACTCGGGCAACTCTTCGAACTCGACTGTGAACAAGAAATTGGGATAAGCACCGACGCTTCCGCGAATGAAGTCGATCGTGTCTCTCGATGAGTCGAGTCTTTTGCTCTCGCCGAACATCGCGTTGACATTGTTATGCCAGCGATTGATCACGATCGTGAAGAAGCTATCTGCGCCGTCCGGGCGTTTCAAGCGCACGTAGATGAGGTTCACCTGCGATTCGTTCTGGTGTTGAATGAACCCAGTGCCCGGAGCCGTGAGCGCTCGGAAGCCGTTCATAATATCCTCTTGAGTCGTGAACGACTTCGGCATGGGCGGAATCTCGTCATGACTTCCGTGGTAGTTGATCGGATCGAATTCGATCCCGGCGGATGGCAGTAGATGCTCCTTCACCACCCGCTCGATCAGCTCGCGCTTCGGGTCATCCGTCTTGTATTCGATCTGTGTATCCCGACTGCTCAACACCTCCTGCGGCGTGACGTTCTCGATGGCCTTGTCGCCGAGGTACCACGACCGCATCGTTGGAATACGATTGGCCGCTGGCAGGAACTCGACGAAGTTGAGTTCGCCCTCCATGCGCAAGTAGTCCATGTAACGCCGCACGTTGACCTGGTGGCTCACGTTGCCAAATACGTCGAATCCCGCGACCAACGAGTAGTAGATGCGCTCGAACTGTGAATAGTCGATGACCCACATCGTGCGCGGCATGGACCCGAGCGCGCCCTTGTGGACCGAAGCGCTATCGAAGTGCCGATACACGGTGAGTAACGGGGCATCCGTGGAACGGCGCCCCTTCCAGATCGACTCGAGTGCAAATCCGTGAGGCATCAGGCGGTCATAAAGGGCCGACTTCGCGTTGTAGAAGGCTTTGTAGCGATCGAGATACTCGTTGCTGAAGGCATCGACCAGTCGCTCGTCGCTTCCCTCTTGATTCGGAATCGCAAGGTTATGCGCTTGCTCGATGAGAAATTGCGGGTCGAGGACGGTCTGATCTCCATCGGGGTCGTGGAAGACCACCCAGAAATGATCGTGGATGACATCGAGTGCGATTTGCCCCTTGCAGACCGGCCCGCGAATGAAGGTTCGGATGAAATACTCAGCGTCGTCGAGCAGGAATCGGTAGCGCGAAGCCGGTGGAATCTGTGCGTAGATGAGAAAGGGATTCGCGCCGCTTTCGTCGCCCAGAGCCACCCGGTGTGGCGTCTCGAGCCACTCGGGTTCGATGAATAGTTCCTGGTAACGCGCCATCCGTTCGTCTCCAAAGACGACGACCATATGGGTCTTGTAGACGATGGTCGAATGGATCTTGCGGAAGCGGTAGTAGATCGCTTCGGCGCCAGGATCGTCGTAGGGGCGCACGGTCGCGATCACGGCAATCGGCTGACCGGAGGGCGTCGTCGAGCGTACGAGCTCATAAAACTCATTCTCGACGTCATTGGTAAAGCTGACGTGCGCCAGGAAAAAATGTTCGTATAGGTAACGTGCCGTCATCGCGTGCTTGGCGTCGTCGTTGTTGAGAAAGGCCTCCCAGACGTCGATCTGTCGTGCGGCTCCCGGCGACGGCGTAGTGAGCGCGTGCTGCTCTTCGCTCGTCGGTCCGGGCTTGCCTTGCTGCAGCCAACTGCCGATCGTCGTGTACTCGCTTTCGGCGAGCGCGGGAAAACCAAAGGGCATCCCGCGATTCGGGTGCTGACTGAGGAAGCCGCCCAACTCGCTCCGGGTCGCGGCACAGGTGAGCCCGGTCTCCTCGGCGTGATATTCGCCAACAGGCACGGGTTGACGTCGCTTCGCCTCGAGCATCTCGAGCAGGATCGAATTATTGAAGTCGCCCTTGGCCGTATTGTCGACCACGCTCGTGAAGCCCTTCTTTCGCCACTCTTCGGTCGAGTGGGCGTCCATGAAGAGTCGGGTCGGGGCCTGAGGCTTGAGACGCGACGACGAATATACGGGCTGCTTGGTCGAGCCGCGCTCGATGCCCTCGAAGGAGCCGAGCTGCAGCTGGCAAGCCGAGTTGTAACAGGAATGGCAGACGACACATCGGGTGTCGAGGATGGGCTTGACGTCCTCCAGATAGCTCTGGGTCTGCGTCGAGGTCTTGACCTCGATGGGCGGAGGCGCGTCCGGCATGCAGGCCATGAGCAAGGACATGAATCCGATCAATGCGAGTGGCAAGCGTTCCAATCCATGTCTCCTGTTCGAGGATCGCGATTCTAGACCATTATTCGAAAAGCAATCATTTCATCGATCCGATCACGAGGTAACGGCTGG
>JAQBEG010000427.1:0-2979 GCA_032123985.1 Deltaproteobacteria bacterium | reverse complement strand
ATTCGCGAGCCGAAAGCTTCGGTGCAACGACGAGGAGCGCGGCTATATCGATCTGATCCTCTGGACGATCCTGACTGGAATGGCCTACCTCCCGGCCAGCGTGCCACCCATCGGTTTCGATGAGGACGGTCTGCCGATCAGCTTCCAGGTGGTCGGGCCCTACGGTGGCGACTATACGACGATCCGACTCGCCGGCTTCATCGCGGAGCAGTGTGGAGGCTACAAGGCGCCGCCGATAGCCTGATACCCGACAGCGGAGTGGAACAGCAGGAACAGCGCGACGCTCAGTCCGCAAACTCCCCAAGGATCAACTCGGCGATGCGTTCGGGGAGCTCCATCGGCAGGAAATGCGTGTGATCCTTCATATGGATCTCACGGCCGTGACGAAACTCGTTCACGAGGCCCGGCCAGGTTGGCGACGACGAGAAATCCATCGTCGTCCGATCGTCGGCCGGAAGCTTCGCGCGCAAAATCAGCACCGGCAGGTCGATCGATCGCACGCCGTCGTAAACCCCCGCGTTCGTGCGGCTCGTCATGTAGATGCTCGCCTCGATCTCGGGTGGGCAGGCGAGTTCGAAGCCCGTCTCTCCTTCGATGGGCAATAGTCCGAAAGTGCAATACGCCCACAGCGCGTCGGGCTGAAATACGCTGTAGGGAACGCGATCCCGGAAGCGTTCGATCATGGCCTCCGGCGAGTCGAAGTGACGCTTTCGTTTGACCGTCGGATGAGGCTCGCCGGCCAGGTTCGAGATCATCCAACCACCCTCTTCGTAGTCTGCGGCGGAGGCAATCACGGGGTCGATCAGCACGAGGCGTCGAAAGCGTTCGGACTCAGTCGCCGCTGCGTCGACCATGGCGTGGCCGCCCATGGAGTGACCGACGCCGAGCACATCGGAGAGTTCGAGCGTGCGAACGAAGTCGGCTAGATCCTGGCCAAACACCTTCCAATGTGTGATCTCGGTCTTCTCACTCCGGCCATGACCACGTTGATCGACCGAGATCGCGTGGCGATCGCCGAGGCGCCCAATCACGGGATCCCAGCAACGTGCGTGAAAACCCGTGGCGTGCACGAAGAGCAGAGTCGGCCCGACACCGCGCTGCGCACTTCCCCATTCGAAGTACGCCAGCTCGACGCCATTCGCATGGACGCGATGCTCGACAGGCTCATCCATTGACGAGTTATTGGACGGTTCGATCGCGCAGTTCGCGAATCGGAGGATGAGAAGCATTGCGGAGGATCATTCCCGGTGATTCTCCACAGCCTTCGGCGTCATGTCCTTCAAGAAGTCATGCGGAAATCCGAGCTCGATATGACTCACCTCATTGAGACGTTCGATTTGCGCGGATTCCAGTTCGAACTCGAGACATCCAAGATTGTCGTCGAGCTGTTCGCGGGTCTTGGCACCGACTAACGGTACGATGACGCCGAGCCCCTGCCGAACCCAGTTGAGGGCCACCTGGGCGGGCGTGCGACCAATCTCATCCGCCACGTTGATGACTTCCTCAGCAATCGCAAGGTCGCGATCACGGATCTGTCCTCGCAGCGCCGCTCGCCCTTTGGTTGTTTTGTCACGGTTGTACTTTCCGGTCAAAATGCCAGACCCCAGTGTGTCCCACGGCGTGACGCTCAAATCCAACGCCTTGGCCATCGGGAGCAGCTCGCGTTCCACCGAACGATCGAGCAGGCTGTATCGAATCTGGAGCCCAACGAACGCGGTCCATCCCCGCAGCTCCGCCAGCATGTTCGCGCGGGAGACCTCCCAGGCCGGGGTGTCCGAGATCCCGACGTACAAGACCTTCCCTTGCCGTACGAGATCGTCGAGTCCCCGCATCACCTCCTCTATGGGCGTCGTGAAGTCCCGCGCATGGACCCAGTACAGATCGATGTAGTCAGTCCGAAGTCGTTTCAGACTCGCGTGCACCGCCTCCATCATGTTCTTTCGACTATTGCCCGATGCGTTCACGTCGCGACTGCGCGTCGCGCCCGTATATTTCGTGGCCAGGACGATGCGCTCGCGATCCTCAGCCAGAAACTCACCCAGGAAGGTTTCGCTCCGACCCTGGCTATAAAGATTGGCGGTATCGATGAAGTTTCCACCGGCCTCCCTGTAGCCGTCATAGACGCGGCGGCTTTCCTCTTCCTCGACGCCCCAGTCCTTCGTTCCAAACGTCATGGCTCCGAGCGCGAGTTCCGAAACGCGCAGGCCGCTATTTCCCATCAATCGGTACTTCATTTGGAATCCCCTTGAATGATCAGCTCGTGCTCGAAGCGACTCTAAATTGATGCTCCGACTGGACGCAGTCTAGAGGCGCTCAGCGTAGCTCGGGATCGGCTCCGGTTCATTCGAGACGGATCGCTCAAAGCTGTTTCCTGGAAGCGTCGACGACGGCCCCGGCATTCAGTGACCGCAGCGACCCAATCGAAAGGAACGATTTCATGGCATGGACTCATCGAGATATCCCCGATCAATCCGGTCGAATCGCCGTCGGCACCGGGGCAAACGGCGGCCTCGATTTCGAAACAACTCGCGCCCGCGCCGGCGCTCACGTCGTCATGGCTGCACAAGAGGCTCGACACAGGTAAAGGCGCTTTAAGACGGTCGATGAATTCAGGTCGATGATCTCGCTCTACCAGTACATCCGAAACCCGCTCGTCCAGCCCCAACCTCGATAGTTTCGATCAGTGTCCATCCAGGTGTACTTGAATCCGGTCTGTAGCTTGAGCTTGTGCCCGTAGATATACCAGTTGAATCCGACGTAAACTTCATCGTACTCCTCTCCCCGATCGGTGCCGATGCGATCCTCGTAGCGCGCGAAACGGATTCCCCCATCTTCGAAGCTGTGGATGAAGGTGTATCGACCGACGACCTGGATCGTTTTGGCAAGAGAATAGAACGGCATCAACGCGATGCCGATCAAGTCGCCCTGTTCGTGATATCCGACCCCGCCAGATAGATCCGAGCGGAAGCCCCAGACACC
>JAQBEG010000426.1:0-3379 GCA_032123985.1 Deltaproteobacteria bacterium | reverse complement strand
CCCTGCCATAACGGCTGCACGCGGGTCTTCGAAAGCCCCAGAATCGCGACCTCCGGAGCGTTGACGATGGGCGTAAAGGCGGTTCCGCCGATTCCTCCGAGGCTCGAAATCGTGAAGCAGGCCCCGCGGAGATCATCCGGCCCGAGTTTTCGCTTGCGGGCGCGCTCGGCGGTGGCGTTCACCTCGGCAGCAAGTTCGAAAATTCCCTTCCGGTCGACATCACGGATTACGGGTACCACGAGACCCTGATCCGTATCGACCGCAATTCCCAGATGGAAATATTCCTTGATCACGAGATGATCGCGGTTGGACGAGAGCGATGAGCGAAGAGTCGGATATTCCTTCAGCGCGATGACCACAGCCTTCATGACGAAAAGGAGTGGAGACAGCTTGAGGCCGCGCTCGGCTGCGGATTCTCGACGATCACGACGGAATCGCTCCAGCAGCGTCACGTCGGCCTCATCGTGCTGCGTGACGTGCGGAACGTTCAACCAACTGCGATGCAGAACGGGCCCCGAGACTTTCTGGATCCGAGTCAGCTTTTCTTCGCGAATCGGTCCGAAGGCCGCGTGGTCCACGGACGGCATCGCCGGAATCCCCGAAGCCGGGCCGCCGCCATTCGTCGCATCGCTCGCAAATCGTTCCCGGACGTGTCGTTTGAGATCATCGACGAGCACACGCCCATAATTGCCGCTCCCGTCCGTCATGGTGAGCGGAACCCCCAGCTCCCGCGCGTAACGCCTGACAAGCGGACTCGCATGGGGTAGTCCAGCTCGATCGGGCACGGGATTCGCCGCCGCGCGTGATAGTTCACGGCCGGCAATCGCAGGTTCAGTCTTCTCTGTCTCAGTCGTTTCGGTCGTACGACGCGTTTCGATGGCAGCGGAAGGCGGCGCCACGCCATTTGCGGAATGCTCCGAGCGCGCCGCGTCCGCATCCTCCGGTTGAATCTTTGTGTCTGCGACTGTCTCGATTACGACCAACACAGAACCTTCGGACACACGATCCCCTACCGCGACCTGCAGCTCCACCACCACGCCCATGGCAGTAGACGGAATCTCCATCGTCGCCTTGTCACTCTCGATGCTGACGAGCGGATCTTCGAACGAGACTTCGTCGCCCTTCGCGACCAGAATCTCCACGACCTCGACCTCGTCGAAGTCGCCGATATCCGGTACGCAAATTTCGAGCAGTTGACCCAAGCTCGCCCTCTCAGCTCGTGCTAACGGTGACGCGGCGCCGGCCGTTCGGCATCGATTCCATACTTCTTGATGGCACGCGAAACACTGTCGCGATCGATTGCCCCTTCATTCGCCAGTGCCGAGAGTGATGCGATGCAAACGTAGTTGCGGTGCACTTCGAAAAACTGCCGCAGCTTGTCGCGGCCATCGCTTCGGCCCCATCCATCCGTGCCGAGCGTGCGGTATTCCCTCGGCACATAGGCCCGAATCTGTTCGGCAAAAAGACGAATATAATCGCTGGCTGCGATGATCGGCCCAGATGTGCTCGCAAGCTGGCGTTCGACATAACAGAGCCGACGCTCTTCGTTGGGATGCAACATGTTCCAACGATCCGTATCCAGTCCGTCCCGCGCGAGCTCGTTGAAGCTCGTGACACTCCAAACGTCCGCGACCACGCCGTGATCGTGTTCGAGCATTTCTGCGGCGGCAAGCACCTCGCGAAGAATCGTCCCGCTGCCCAGAAGCTGAACCCGTGGGCCGTCCCCCTGCCCCTCCCGAACGCGGTACATGCCGCGCAAGATCCCGTTTTCCACGCCGGGCGGCATTGCGGGCTGCGGATACTTTTCGTTCATGACAGTGAGGTAGTAGTAGACGCTCTCGTCATCCCGGTACATGCGCCGCAGCCCGTCGTGGATGATTACGGCAAGTTCGTATGCATATGCCGGATCGTACGAGACGCAGCTCGGCACGGTGCCCGCCAACGTGTGACTGTGCCCATCCTGATGCTGTAGGCCCTCACCAGCGAGCGTCGTTCGCCCGGCAGTCCCGCCGAGCAAGAAGCCACGGCATTGCATGTCACCCGCTGCCCATGCGAGGTCGCCGATGCGCTGAAATCCAAACATTGAATAGAAGATGTAAAATGGAATCATCTGGACACCGTGGCTTGCATAGGCGGTGCCCGCGGCGATGAACGAAGCCATTGCGCCAGCCTCGTTGATTCCCTCCTGAAGGATCTGACCATCCTTCTCTTCTCTGTAGTAGGCAACCTGGTCCGAGTCGACTGGGTCGTAGAGCTGGCCGACGGACGAGTAGATTCCGAGCCGACGAAACATGCCTTCCATTCCGAAGGTCCGCGATTCATCCGGAACGATCGGCACCACGTTCTTCCCGATCTTCTTGTCACGAGTCAGGATTTGTAGGATGCGGACCGCTGCCATCGTCGAAGACATCTCTCGATCGCCCGTTCCCTTGAGAAGCGCGTCGAATACTGAGATCTCGGGCAATTCGAGCGCCGGCGCGACCGTCCTACGCATGGGCAGATAGCCGCCCAGCGCTTGGCGCCGCTCGTGCATGTACTGGAGTTCTGGGCTGTCCGCAGGCGGGATGTAGAATGGCGCCTTTGCGATTTCGCTATCTGAGATTGGAATCTCAAAGCGATCGCGGAAGGCGCGGAGCGCAGATTCGGCCATGTCGTGCATCTGATGAGTGACGTTCTGTCCCTCGCCCGCCTCGCCCGTGCCATAGCCTTTGACGGTCTTCGCGAGAATCACGGTTGGCTGTCCGGTATGCGCAACCGCTGCAGCATACGCCGCATAAACCTTGTGAGGATCATGCCCGCCCCGGTTCAGACGCCAGATATCTTCGTCGTCCATGGTCGAAACCATTTCGAGCAGTTCAGGATATTTCCCGAAGAAATGCTCTCGCGTATAGGCGCCACCTCGAACCTGGTAGGCCTGATACTCGCCGTCGACCGCCTCTTCCATGCGCTTGCGTAGGATTCCGTCACGGTCTTTTTCGAGTAGCGGATCCCACCGACTCCCCCATACGACCTTGATGACGTTCCAGCCGGCGCCGCGAAAATTCGCTTCGAGTTCTTGAATGATCTTTCCGTTTCCACGAACGGGCCCATCGAGGCGTTGAAGATTGCAGTTCACGACGAAGATCAGGTTGTCGAGCTTCTCACGCCCAGCGAGCGAAATGGCGCCGAGGGATTCCGGCTCGTCGGTCTCGCCGTCGCCGACGAAGGCCCAGATTTTTCGTCCCTGGGTCTTTACGAATCCGCGGTCTCGCAGATAGCGCATGAAGCGTGCCTGGTAGATCGCCATCAGTGGCCCAAGACCCATCGAAACCGTCGGAAACTGCCAGAAATCGGGCATCAGTCGTGGATGGGGATACGACGAGAGACCTCCCGGTTCGAC
>JAQBEG010000425.1:0-3715 GCA_032123985.1 Deltaproteobacteria bacterium | reverse complement strand
GCTCCGGGCAAGACGCTGGCACTGGTCTGGGGCGGGGTCCTGCACGTACAGGGCAAGGGCTTGGGGCGCCTGGGTCTGACGCTCGAGGTGGACGACGCTTCGCTGATAATGTTGGATGTGGTGCAGACGCCTGATGCCCTGGCGCGCGACCTGGTAGGGCGTTTCGTCCGCCTTGACCACGTAGAGCACCGCGGTGGACAGCGTCGAGAGTATGAGTGCGTCGCTCACCATCTGCACCGGCGCGCTGTCGATGACGATGACTTGGAACAACCTCTTGAGCTGCTCGAGCACGTCGATAAACTGGTGCGACGACAGCAGCTCCAGCGGATTCTCCGGCACGCGGCCCGAGGGCAGCACGCGAAGCTCCGAGCCCTCCACCGTGAAGAAGCTCTGCTCCAACGCCACCTCACCCGCGACGAGACTTGAGAGGCCGAGATGGTCGTCTTTCGCCCCCAACACGTTGCCAATCTGTGGACGGCGCATGTCGGCATCGATCAGCAGGGTCTTTTTTACATGCGAGAGCGCAAAGGCGAGATTGGTCGCGATCGTCGTCTTGCCTTCCTCGGGTACCGACGAGGTAACCAGCACCGTCTTCTGCGGGCTGCCGAGCCCCGAGAGCAGCACGCCGCTGCGCACGGTGCGGATCGCCTCGGAGAACCCCGTGTTTGGATCCTCGAGAAAGAGCCGCTCGATCGACTGATCGCGCTTGAGCTTGGTCTTCGGCACGACGCCGACCGTGGGCACGTCGAGCTTCGACTCCACCTCGTGGCTCGTCTTGACGGTATTGTCGAGCCGCTCAAGGAGCACCGCCAGTGCCATCGCAATCGCCAGCGCGACTAACACCGAAATCCATACGATGCGGGGTCTGTTGGGCCCGAAGGGCCCGCCCGGCACAGTCGCCGCATCGATCACGCGCGCGGCGGCGGACTGCAACTCGTCCGAAGCTTTGGTTTCCTTCGAGCGCTGGATGAACAGTTCGTAGAGCTGGCGGTTCGCCGCGACCTCGCGCTCGAGCGAGGTCAGCCGGAACTCCTTGCGATTGAAGCTTTGCATGTCGACCTTCGCAAGCTCGAAGGCGCGCGCCATCGACGCCTCATTCGCCCGCGCAGCCTCGTATTCGTTGGCGAGACTCGCGACCGCGATGTCGACCTGCCGCCGCAGGTTCGCCTTCGCAGCGGTCAATCCGGCCTGCGCGGCGATCATGCGCGGATGCTCGCCGCCGTAGCGCTTCGACGCATCCCCGACCTTGCGCTCGGCTTCGGACTCGCGTTCCTTCGCGCTCTGCACCAGCGGATGGCGCAGCACCGCCGGCGATGTTTCGACCGCGCCCTTCCCGCCTTTTTGCGCCGCACGCACCTGATTGAGCGCGGCCTCGACCTCCACGCGCTTGCGCCGTGCCTCGACGAGCGAGGTCGTCAACTCCTCGAGCTGGCGGTTCGCGCCGGCAAGCGAAACGCCCTTCACGTTGAGAATCTGTTCGCGGTCGCGGAAATCCTGCAGCGCCTTTTCCGAAGCGACAACCTTCTTTCTCAGCTCCACGGATTGATCCCCGAGGAAGGCCATTGCGCGCTCGCGCATCTTGACCCGTGCCTCCAAGTCGGCTTCGATGTAAAGCGCTGCAAGCGCATTCGGAATCAGCGCGGCGAGCGTTGGATCCGTCGATACGAAGCTGATCTCCAACAGTAGGCTGTTGCGCACCGGTTTGACCGCGAGCCCGCCCTGGATTGCCGCTGCGGCGTCGCGTTCGAGCGCCTCCGCGGTCGGCGGCATCACCGGGGTCTGAATTACGAAGCCCGCAGGCAGATAGTCTGCGTACCAAGGCATCGCCCTCGGCGCCGGCGTCGGTCCGGACGCTTGGGCCTTCACCATGCCGAGCTTGCGCACGAGCCGCCGCGCGAGTTCCTCCGATTGCAGGATTCCCGCTTGAGTCTGCAAGTGCTCATAGGAACTCAGCATCGATCCGCTGTAGATGTCCTGGATCGAGACGACTTGCGACTTTCCGAACTCGACCAGGATCGTCGATGACGCCCGATAAACCGGCTCGAGGCTTTGCGCCTTGAGCGCGGCGATAATAGCGACCGCGCCGACGAGCGCCGCGATGCGCCACTTGTTGCGGTTGACGGCCCGCCAATAGCGGACGAGTTCCAGCGTTTCCTCGGCCTCCTCCGCCTGAAGCCCCGGAACCCGGACCATTTCGCGCTCGTTGAAGGTATTCAAACCGTTTCGCGCCTCAAAAGAAGCTTTCATCGACCGTGATCACGTCGCCCGGGTAGACCTGTACGTTTAGATCAACCAGCACGCGCTTATGTTCCGCATCCGACTCGCGCACGATGAAGACCTTGTCCTGCGCTGCCCGCTCCTTGAATCCGCCTGCAATCGAAATTGCCTTAATCACCGACAGCCCCGGAAAGTAGGGATAGCCCCCCGGATCTCTGACCTGCCCGTTGATGAAGAATTTTCGATATTCATTGATCGTGACCGTGACCTGTGGATTGACCAGATAGCGACCGCGCAAGCCCTCGGTCACCATGCGCTCGAGTTCGGCGACCGTTTTCCCGGCCAGGCGAATTTCGCCCAGGATCGGATAGGAAATCGTCGCCGCGTCGCTCAGCCGGATCCGTTCGCGCTTGAGGTCATCCTCGCCGAGCACCTGAATCGTGATGACGTCACCTGAGCCGAGCCGATAGTTCGAGATCGACGGGTCACCCGTTTGGGCTACCGTCGCCGGCGCGAACAACCAGATCAGCAACGCAGCGCTTTGCATCGGGTGCGACAAAAAGCGAACCAAATCATGCCTCTGCGGTCAGGCTATCAGCCAGGGGATTATATAACTATATTCGCCAGTTTCGCCCGGGGAAGCCCCACAGGCTGTGCGCCGCACAATTTTTGATCAGAGCGAAACACCAAGGGTCAGCAGAAACACATTGCGCTTGTAGCGGTAGAACGAATCGTTCGAATTGCGGTCGGTGTGCGCGTACTCCGCACCGAATCGGGCCCAGCGCCGGAACTGGTAATTCACCTTGATCCCCATATCGTTGGTGTCGTCCTTGCGATCCGTACCCCCGCCCTCATAGGTGTCGTGGATATTGAAATACGACAACGAGTGGCTAAATCGGCTATTCCAGGCATGGGTCCAGCTGACGCCGGCGCGCCGATTGACAATCGAATCGCCGATGCCAGTGGACTCCTGGAAGCCCTGTCTCGTGCTGATATCGACGACCGAGTAGGTTTTCGGGCTCCAGCGGATACCGAGGTCCCAACTGCTGGTCGAGGTGTTTTGCTGTCCGGGGGATGCGAAGTTCTTCCACGAGTGTCCGTACTTCGCGAAGCCGCTCGTCTTCCCAGTTGCGTCCCACTGCGCGCCGATATACACGAGCTGCTGGTCGTTATCGAGCGTATTTGTCGGATCGATGTAGTCGAAGTTCTGGTAGCGCCCCTCGAGGAGCAGGCGTGTCTTGGGCATCACGCGCCAGTAGAACGTCGCGCCAAGACCGGTGGTGTCCAGATCGGATTCGGCAGCAGCTTGCGGGTTGTTCGTATAGCGTCGTTGCCTGTATTCAGCGTCGAATTCAAGCCTACCCTTGGCGCCGCGCGCCCCGTAGCCGTAGCGGGCGAACCCTCCAATCTCACGGTAGCGATCGGGCGACGTCGTGATCGGCCGGTCAGTCGAGCCGCGCGGGTCCGAGCCGTATTTCAGGTCGAAGCGCAGCGCGAC
>JAQBEG010000424.1:0-6892 GCA_032123985.1 Deltaproteobacteria bacterium | reverse complement strand
GCGGTGACAGCATGTAGCCAACGACACGATCGAGAAAGCGGCGTGCTTGCTGCGCGTTCACGCGCGCGATGTCGAGCGTGCCCGGGCTCTCGAACGCCTTCTGGATCGCCGTCTTCGTGATCTCGTTGAACACGACACGCTTGAAGCGGTCATCGCTGCCGCCAATCACCTCTCGCAAATGCCAGGCGATCGCCTCCCCTTCTCTGTCGAGATCGGTCGCGAGATAAATCGTATCCGCGTCCTTGGCAAATTTACGAAGCTCGCTGACGATCTTTTCCTTGCCAGGCAGAATCTCATAGCTGGCATCCCAATCCTTCTCCGGATTGATGCCCATTCGAGCAAAAAGTGCCCGTTTCGCTTGTTCTTTCTTGTGCTTCTCGCGCTTGCCGGGCGGCATCTTCCGCGTTTTTGCCGCGGCCTCGGCCCTGGCCTTCGGATCGACCTTCTTGCCAGAACCGCTGACCGGCAGATCACGGATATGACCCACGCTGGACTTCACCACGTAATCTCGGCCGAGATACTTGTTGATGGTCCGCGCCTTGGCAGGCGATTCTACAATGACGAGCGATTTCCCCATGCTGCCTCGAAAGCTCACTTTGCTATGAAGGGTCGCGCCAGGGGGGGGAGGCACTTCTCTTCAGATCAGGTCAGGGTATTGCGGGATCGGATCCGGCACGAAAATTCTTGAGGTGAGCAACACGCCCAGCCTCAGCGGCCTATCCGCTTAGCACACCTCCCCCGGTGAGTGGCAAGCCCCCCCCGTTTTCGATTACGTAGTTTTTTAGACCCATTCCTAGAAAAAGCACCGAACCGACGCGGAGATAGGATTCTGGAACTTTCGGTGGATCGAAGATCGTGTTCGGATCTCATCACCGAGAAGAAATGACGGACCGACGGCGGCACGACCTGCTAATCACCCCGAGGGGAAGAAGGCAGCATCGATTCTCAGCGGACTCTCGACGCGGGAACCCTTCGAAGGCTGTTGCAAGAAGTTCCTCGTTGGCAGACAACCACTGCCAATTCAAAAGTTGCGATCGGAGACGTTATGCTGCGCCGCGATGTCCGCCTCCGCTGAGAAACACCTGCCCCCCTTCATGGCTGAGATGACTGCCATCGCTTTGGGTGGAGCGCTCGGTGCTTGTTTGCGATTCGCTGTCTCACTCGCGATTGGCGCTGCGCATTGGCCAGTGGCGCTTGCAGCGGGAATCGTCAATGTCGCCGGATCGTTTCTATTGGGCCTGGCCGTCGGTCATCTCGAATCCGGGCAGGCCCACCCTCTACTCCATCCCTTCCTCACGGTCGGCGTATTCGGTTCCTTCACGACGTTCTCTGCGCTGGCTCTCGATAATCGGGCCCTCGCCGTCGCTTCGGGCGAGGGTTTCGCAATTGCTCAACTCGCAGGAACCCTTGTTCTGGGACTCGCAGCCTTCGCCCTTGGCAATACCATCAATATGTTTTTCGAACGAGCCCGAGGACGAGAAAGGCCATGACCGACGTCTCGATATGGCTTGCCGTCGGAACGGGAGGCGCGCTGGGGGCGCTGCTCCGGGGGATCATTTTTCGCATTCTCGAGCAATGGAGCCCAACAGACGCCGAAGGGCTGTGGGCCGAATTGGGGCCCGCGCGCGCCACCGTCATCGTCAACATCCTGGGATCCTTCTTGCTGGGATGCGTGGTGGGCGCCGCTCCGATTCCCAGCGGCGATGCGAGCGACCCGATTCTCGCGTTCTGGGTGACGGGGCTCTGTGGAGCCCTCACGACCTTTTCGACGCTGTGTGCCGACGCAATCGGGCTCGCCCGACGTAGCGGTCGCGCTCACGTCGCCGCTGTTCTCGCGGCGAACACCCTCCTGGGCATCTCAGCCCTGGTCGCGGGGCTCGCCATCACGGGCTAAAGAAGATTCCCCGCAGGAGACGTCGTCTCTGGTCTGCCATCTCGCTCCTCGCGCATTCAGTCGGTACACTGCGCGCCCGCTGGGCGGACCCGGTCGACCGACGAGACCCCAGCGGGATCGCGACCTGCGAACTGCATCGAACGACCAATCCGTGTCTAGCCAGGCAGAACCTTGGAACCCGACTCGAAGAACCCTTCGGACCGACTGTGTCCGCGACCGTGAGAGACATGTCCCAAACTGAGCACTCCCTGAAAAATCCTCTGCCACCGCGCGGCTCGATTCCGTCTACGGATGATGCAAACGCGAACCACGTTGCCCCGGAGCCGGCCGGTGTCTATGAGGCCTCGCTCGCGATGGCCGAGGAGCTCAGTGCGCGGCCACTGATCGGTGGCGGTCCCGCCCGTGTGCGCGTGCAGCATTCGAAGCATCGGATGACGGTGTGGGAGCGCATCAAAGCGCTCACCGATCGCGAACCGATGATTCTCTGGCGCAACTGGGGCCCGGAACTCGACGGCGCCTCAATCGTCACGGGTATTCTCGACATCGACGGTCGCGACGTCGCCGTTTATGGCCACGACTTTACGGTGCGCGCCGGTTCGATGGATGCGACGAACGGCGCCAAGCTCGCTCGACTCATCTACATGGCGGGCGAGAAGGGAATTCCGCTCATCGGCATGAACGATTCTGCCGGTGCATTCGTACCCGCCGGCGTCGGCGGACTCGACGGCTACAGCGAAGCGTTCACGGCACTGCGAAAGATCAGTGGTCTAGTTCCGTCGATCAGCCTGATGTTTGGCTACAACGCGGGGGGCGGTGCGTATCTGCCTCGCCAGGGCTCGTTCATGATCCAGTGCAGCGACACGTTCATCGGGATCACCGGTCCCGGTGTCGTCAAGAGCGTTCTCGGCGAGGACGTCACGGCCGAGGAACTCGGCGGCCCGACCTACCACGCACTGAGCGGGACATGCGACCTCGTAACGAATGACGAGCTGGGTTCGCTTCGCACCGCGATGCGTCTGCTCCGATATCTACCCAACAACAATCGCGAGCTCGCGCCCTTCCATCCGACCTCGGACCCGACCGATCGTTATACCGAAGAGGAACATCGCCTCTTCCGGCGAACGTTCAACTCGCCAGCCGGCATGAATGCGCCGATGGACATCACGCTCTATCTCCAACAGATCTGCGACCACGGCGAATTCTTCGAGCTCCAGCCACAGCGCGCGCGCAACATGGTCACGGCGTTCGGCCGCCTCGGAGGCTGGGTCACGGGCTTTGTCGCCAACAACTCCGCCGTCGGGTCCGGCCAAATCGACATCGATGCAGCACTCAAGGCCACCCGCTTCATCCGCTTCTGTAATATCTACAACATCCCGCTCATTTTCCTCGAAGACACGACGGGCTTCCGGCCTGGCACCGACCAGGAGCATCGCGGAATCATTCAGGCCGGTCGCAAGTTGCTCGATTCGATCATCGACATCCGCACACCGCGTATGACCATGATCATTCGCAACGCGTTTGGTGGCGCGTATGCCGCCTACAACTCTCATTTCGTGGGCGCAGATCTCGTCTTTGCGATGCCCATGGCCCGGGTCGCCGTCATGGGCACGGCAGGCAAGGATTTCGTTTTCAAGGACGAAATGCGTGAGATCAGTACGCAACACAAAAAGGCGCTTGCGGACGGGGCCTCCGAAACGGAGGCCAATCGCCAACGCGATGAAGCCCTCGCGATCCTGACCACGCGCTACGAGGAACAGCTCATGAACCCCAAGGAAGCCCTGTCACTCGGCAGCGTGAGTCGCATCGTCATGCCCGGCGAGAGTCGCCGCGTTCTCGCTCGCAACCTCGACTTCTTGATGCGGAAATATCAGCCGACTCCAATGGGTGGCCTGCAGCGGGAGCACGAGTAAGTCCATGCTAAACCGCGACGGCGAAAAAATACTGGCTATCGATGCCGACTCGAAATGGCTGCGTAGATTCGACGTGTCCGACGTCAAATGCCTCGTGGTTTGTCGCGGGCCGGTCCGCAAAGAGGCCTTCGACGTCTTCGCCGAGATCGGCGTTCGCGAATACGGAATGCTGCTCTCCGAGAAAGACTCGGTCGTCTACCCACGCTGCATCGCGCCCGAACTACGCGATTTCGAATTTCCCGGCAACGTCCACCGCGTCGAGGACTACATGGGCGTCGGCCAGGAAGAGAAGCTGGAACGGATCGCCCAGATCATCGAGATCGCGGAACAGAACGGATATACGCACATCTTCGCCGGTTACGGTTTCATGGCCGAAGACGCTGATTTCGTCGTTGCCATCGAGGCTTCGACAATACGGTTCATCGGCCCCTCCTCGTCGGTCATTCGCCGCGCAGGCGCAAAGGACGAAGCCAAGAAACTCGCACGATCCCTGGGCAATGCGGTGGTCCCCGGCATCGACAACGTCTCTGCGCTTGCGCTCGTCGAACGCTGCGCGGACAAGAAAGCACTCAGCGCCCTCGCCAAAGAGCACGGCCTCGACTTCAAGTGGAACCCGAAGGTCGAACTCGTCGAAAATGCGGAGCAACTGCTCCTCGCTGGCTACGCAAAGTCAATCGAACTCGTCACGATCGAAGAATTGCAGAAAACCGCCGAGCGCGAATCGCACACGATCTGGCAGCAATATCCGGGCAAGAGGATTCGCTACAAGTGCATCGGCGGTGGTGGCGGCAAGGGACAGCGCGTCGTGACCGATGTGTCCGGCACGTCCGCAGCCGTCATGGATATCCTCGCCGAGCAGAGAGTCCTCGAAGCCGGCTCGAACCGAAACTTCCTGATCGAACTCAACCTCGAAACGACCCGTCACAACGAAATCCAGGTGATCGGGAACGGCGATTGGTCGATCACACTCGGCGGCCGCGACTGCTCGATCCAGATGCGCGAACAGAAACAACTCGAGTTCTCGCTGACCGATGAGCTTCTCGCCGGCGCGGCCGAGGAGACGAAGAACCCGGCACATCGCGAAAACCTGATGAAGGACCGTGAAACGCTCGCGGCCATGGAACTCGACGGAGCGCGCTTCGCCGAAGGCGTCAATCTCGACAATGTCTCGACCTTCGAGTGTATTGTCGAAGGCTTCGACCACTTCTTCATGGAAATGAATACGAGAATCCAGGTCGAGCACGGCTGCAGCGAACTCGCCTACAAGATGCGTTTCAAAAATCCCGACGACCCGAGCGATTTCTTCGACGTCGAGCGTCTGATCGAAGCGATGGTACTGCTCGCTGTACATGGCCCGCAGTTGCCGAAGCCCGAACGCATCTTGCGGGCGATCTCCGGCGCAGAGGTCCGGGTCAATGCCGTCAACGCTGCTCTCCAGCCTCATGCGGGTGGCGTCATTCGCGGCTGGTCGAAACCCCTCCCCTTCGAGCATCGCGATGACCAGGGAATCGGAACGCGCAATCCCGACACGGGATCGTTCCCCTACTACAACCTCGCGGGCGCTTACGATTCCAATATTGCGCTCGTTCTTTGCGATGGGTCCAGTCGCCGAAACAACCTCGAACGCTTGTCGGAAATTCTTCGTCGAATGGAGCTGCGCGGCGACGATCTAGAGACGAGCGTTCCGATTCACTATGGATTGGTGAACTGGACTCTCGGCGTCGAGCCGATGATGAAGCCGAATACGAATTTCATGACGCCCTACCTCGCCGCCGTCGGCGCCCTCGAAATTCTGGCTCGCGACGTGGACGTCGATCTCGCCGCAGGCAAACTGATGGCCAGCGTGTCCGGCAAATCTGCAAAAACGGCACTCGCGACTCAAGAGACCTTGCTGCTCCGGCCGATTCGCAGACTATTCAGCGACGCGCATGCGCTCGCAGGCTTCCTTGGCCTTCACTCCGGCCGACTCTGGAAACGCAATGGAGACGACGTCTCATTCATCGAAAACCCCATGGTTTTTCTGCGTGCGCTCTACCATTACTTGAACATGGAGAGCGTGGCTGGGAAACCCGCGTGCGACATGATTTGGGACCACGATGAGGTTTTGCTCGAGGAAGCGCTGGAATTCTACGAGAGTGCAGGTGAGGCGCTTGGCGTGCGGGATTGGTCGAAGCTTTCTGCACGCCTCGAGGGGAAGCTGGATGCGGCCCTGGTCGGCAACGACACCGAACTATGGGAGGCCTGTCGAGCCAGCCATCGCGGATTCCAGATCGGCGCCCCGCTGCTGATGATGATTCCGCGGCTCGGTCTCCAAGCGGGATTCCTCGACATCCACATCGACGACAGTCTCGAGCCTGTCTTCCCCGCGGAATTCATGGACGAAGATCGTGCCAGCGAACTCCGCCGCGCGCTCGCGCCGCCGCCCAGGGCGAGCGCGAATCAGATCGTGACCCCGACTGGGGGAAGTTTCTATTCGCGTGAGGCGCCGCATCTGCCGCAACTGATCAACGAGGGCGAGCATTTCGATGAAGGGCACCCGCTCTTCATCATCGAAGTCATGAAGATGTTCAACAAGATTCTTGCGCCCTTTGCCGGCACGCTCAAAAAGAATCTCATGAAGGACGCTGACGGCTCCGTCGTAAAGGCAGGCCAGGTCATGTTCGAGATCGAGCCAGACGAGGTCATCATCGAGGAGTCCGACGTGACTATCCGCGCGCGGCGCAAACGCATTACCCTCAGCGTACTGGGCGCCTAGACCAGGCAGGCGTTGCCCCATCCGCACGCTGGCCCGGTCATCCAGATACACCGCACCCCGACTGCTTCGGAGCGCATCGCTGGCCGCGGCGTCCGACAAGCCGTAGAATGCCCATGTTCCAGACCGTCCGCGCTGCTCCGACCCGGTGCTGTGCTCGGCTCGGATTTGGTCATCGCAGCCTTCAGTCGCACCGCGATCGCGCGGGCGACAAGATGGGGGGTCGCCATGCCCGATTCTCGGCGAGTCAGACCATCCGGATCCCCCAATCCCCATCGTGGGCCTGCGCGGCATAGCACGATGGCTCAGGCCGTCCCGAGGCTCCGATGTTTTGCT
>JAQBEG010000423.1:0-3723 GCA_032123985.1 Deltaproteobacteria bacterium | reverse complement strand
CCGGGGATTACTCCACGCCGCGCAACACTCGCTTCCGGCCTGCCGGGCTCTGCCTGGCCGGGCGGGATTTACACCCGCTGGGCACCAACTCTTGGTTTCAAGGATCCATCTCTTCTCCTCTCCTCCAAGACCAGGCTTCTCCTGGCGCACCCCAGTACAAGATCTTGATCTTGTCGCGCTTTCGATTGCAGAAGACAAAGAGTTTGGGGGCGAAGGGCGAGAGGCCGAGTTCTTCCTCGACGATCGCCGACAGACCGTTGATCGACTTTCTCATGTCGACAATGCCTCGGTACAAGTAGACCTCGATTTCTTCGCTTGGACGCATCATCGAGGACGAGTCAATCGCTCCACGAGTTCGACGACGGGCGTCGGCAGTTCCGAACCGGACCATTCGAGGACCAGGCCGTTCGGAAGAGAGAGACGAAAGTCGGGGCGGGACGCCCGAGGCGTTGTCAGCTCGACCTTCGAGAACGCGACGGGCCTGGGTGCTCCCTTGCAATCGCTTCGTCGGCGTCGCCCCCCAGCGAGCAGACCCATGGCGCGAAGGCGTTTTCGAGCCTGATAGAGAGCGTGAAGCGACAGGTCACGTTCCGCCGCATACGCCTTCGCCGTCTGACCCGAAGTCTTGATCGCGGCTTCGTGATCGAGCCAGTAGCGGTCGCGTTCGGTCGGTTGTTGAATCGTCGTCATCATGGCATCCCCATCGAAAGATTGATCGATGAGCGCAGACTCGCTCAATTCAGCAACCGTGAAAACATGGGGTTGGTCGAGCGCTTACGCACAACCAAGTGCTCTACGGAGATGGCCGGTATCAGCGGCGTAAGCTCGCTGACACGATGATCGGGCCGGTCGTCCCATAGCGGTCGGTGGTCTGAGAAACGCCGCCTGAAATTTCTATTGCCTTCCCTTTCCCGGACAGGTCAGCTAGACGGGCTTGAGCTCATCGCCGAGGTTTCGGGCGACGATGTCACGAATCACGTCTGCTATTTCGCGGAAGAGTTGACGGGCAGGCGAAGATGCTCGCCAGGCCAGGGCGTGTGTTCGCTCGACGACCTCTCCCCGCAGCGTCGCCACCTTCAGCTCGAGTGGGCGGTGGATCTCTGAACGGATATAGAGCGCCGGGAGAAAAGCGATGCCCATTCCCATAGTGACCATGTGGCGCAGCGTGTCGAGGCTGGTGCCCTCATAGTCGCGGCGGATATGCGCGCCGAGGCGGCCGCACAGCTCCTCGATTTGTCGGTGAAAATGATGGTGCTCGTCGATTGAGAGAACCGCTTCGCCGGCGAGATCACGCCTGTTGATGTTTTTTCGGCTGGCCAGTCGATGATCCGCGGGCAAGACCAACTTGAGTGGTTCGCGAAAGAGCGGTGTGACAGTCAGGCGCTTGTCTTCGATCGGGAGGGCGGTGAGGACCAAGTCGTATTCGGCGTTTGCCAACCCCGTCTCGAGATCGCGAGGCGCATCTTCGCGTACAGACAGCTTGAGTGAGCCATAGCGCTGATGAAGCGCAGGCAGGATATGCGGCAGCAGATACGGTCCGAGAGTTGGCGTGACGCCCAGGCGGTACGTGCCGCCCGGGCCCCGCGACACGGACTCCGCCCGGTCGACCAGGCCTTGGAGTTCCTCGAGGATGCGCCTTGCATTGGGCAGAAGGTCTTTGCCGAGGGCGGTCATCACTGTGCCTGAGCGCGACCGTTCCAAGACTTGGAGTCCGAGCGCCTTCTCCAGAGCCACGATCTGGGCAGTGACTGCCGGCTGGCTCACGTTGAGCAACTTCGCCGCGCGCTGAAAGCTCAGCGTCTCGGCGATCGCGATGAAGCATTGGATTTGACGAACGGTGGGTAGAGATTGATCCATTCAAGCGGTTTCCTGTCGGCAAAGGCCGGGTTGGCAGTCTTATAAGAATTTATTATAAGAAAGATAAACTAGAGATCATAGACTAATTAGCATGGACCATTAAGATGGTGAAGTCACTGGTCGAAGTTCCAGCCTGTTGATCAAATTCCGCAAGGAGAAACCCCAGTTGCATTCACTCCAACATCTTCGAAATGACATTCCGGCAGGGGTCGTTGTCTTCTTCGTCGCTGTGCCGCTTTGCCTCGGAATTGCGCTCGCGAGCGGGGCACCGCTCTTTTCCGGCCTCATCGCCGGGATCGTCGGTGGGATCGTTGTTGGCTCGCTGAGCGGTTCTACGCTGGGTGTCTCGGGTCCGGCCGCCGGGCTCGCTGTAATTGTGGTGGGCGCGATTGAGACGCTTGGCAGCTTCGAAGCATTCCTTGTGGCAGTCGTGCTCGCAGGCTTTATTCAGATCGCGCTCGGCGTCGCGCGTGCGGGTGTGCTCGCCTACTTCTTCCCCTCTTCGGTGATCAAGGGAATGCTGACGGGAATCGGCCTGCTGATCATCCTCAAGCAGATTCCGCACGCGTTTGGGTGGGACGCTAACCCTGAAGGCAATCTCGCTTTCATTCAGGCGGACGGCGAAAACACCTTCTCAGAGATCTTTCGCGCGCTCGGCCACATCGATGGCAGCGCGACATTCGTTGCCCTGATGGCGCTCGGCATCCTGATTCTCTGGGATAAGGTGCTCATGCCACGCGGTCGAGTTTTTCAACTCGTACAGGGACCGCTCGTCGTGGTCCTCTTCGGCATCACGTATCAGTGGGGCATGCAGCGGTACGCGCCCGAGTTGGCATTGGCCGGCAACCAACTCGTCCAGCTTCCAGTACTGAGTGGTATCTCCGAGGTCGGAAGTCTATTGATCTCGCCTGACTGGTCACAGATCTCCAACCCGAAAATCTGGATCATGGCCGTCACGATCGCGATCGTGGCGAGTCTCGAAACGTTGTTGTGTGTAGAAGCGACTGACAAACTAGATCCGGAGAAACACGTCACGCCGACGAATCGTGAGCTGTTGGCTCAGGGGGTTGGCAATGTTGTCTCCGGGTTTATCGGCGGCCTGCCAGTGACCCAGGTGATCGTGCGGAGTTCGGCGAACATTCAGTCGGGCGCGAGGACCAAGAACTCGGCCGTGATTCATGGGTTGCTTCTACTGATCGCAGTCTCTCTCATGGCCAGCGTTCTGAATCTCGTTCCGCTTGCCGTGCTCGCGAGTATCTTGCTCGTCGTGGGCTACAAGCTCGCGAAGCCCGAACTCTTTGTGAAGACGTACCGACTCGGCGCGAGCCAGTTTGGTCCCTTCATCGTGACGATCGGGGCGATTCTTCTGACGGATCTCCTGACTGGCGTCTTGCTCGGTCTTGCGGTTGGCGTTGTCGTGGTCCTCCACCGCAACTACGTGAACTCGCACACCGTCGAGATCGAAGAAAGTGATGACGAAGAGGGCGGTCACGTCGTGCGACTGCAACTGGCCGAACAAGTTTCCTTTCTGAGTCGGGGCGCGCTCCTGCGAGAGCTTTCCGCGATTCCAGACGGGTCAACTGTCGTGATTGATCTCAGCAGAACAGTCGCAATTGATCATGACGTGCTCGAGATTCTGCGCGACTTCGAAGACTCGTCGCAGAGACGCGATCTCGTCGTCGAAACAATTTCAGCCGAAAAAGAGATCACGCAGATCAAGGACGCTGCCTGAAGGTCGTCGCGCTCTGGCGATCCGCCTCACCAACGCCAGTTAGGAAATCAGAACGATGCATACGCATACGCAAGCGACCCGAGAGACTATGACGCCCGAGGATGCGCTTCAGATTCTCAAGGAGGGAAACGGGC
>JAQBEG010000422.1:0-7483 GCA_032123985.1 Deltaproteobacteria bacterium | reverse complement strand
GTTTGGTCGGTGGTTTGGTCGGGTCTGTCGGTTCGCTCATGTCGAGGCCTCCCCGGCGAGATCCGGCAGCGCGCAGCGTGCATCCGAGGCGAGTTCGAACCCGCGCAGGAAATCCGCAATCGGCAGGGCTTTTCCGCCCGCGCGTTGCATCACGAGGGGCATCAGCCAGCCGTCTCCAGTCGCGATTCGAAGGACGATGTCGCCCACGTTCTGCTCGATCGTACCCGGTGTCGGTCGAGCCGTCGCAGCGCTCGACCCGCTGTTTGTCTCGAATGGCGAAATTTCGGCCCGCGAGACCTTGAGGACCACGCCGTCGGTGGCCCCAGGGCTCCCCCTCTCGAGGACCAGTGTCCCACCGGGTTTGGGAGATAGTGCGTGGATCCGAGCGGCCAGCGCCCGCGCGCTTTCGCGAAGGTCGAGCACGGCATCCGATTTCTGGAGTTTCGGTGCAACCGTTGCGAGACGGGCATCCTGCTCCGTCCACGCGATGTCTCCCCGAGCGATCTTTTCGACGGTCTCTTGGATGGCGGTCGCGGCGATCTCGGCGAGTCGGTTCGAGAGTTCCGATGTGTTTTCTCGCACAGCGATCGGCGTTCGCAGAGTGAACGCGACGGGTCCCGCGTCCATCTCCCGCTCGATGCGCATGACGGAAACGCCCGTCTCCGATTCGCCGTCGAGGATTGCCTGTGCGATTGGCGATGCCCCGCGATATTTCGGGAGCAGGCTCGCGTGGGCGTTGATCAGGTATCCGCAGCTGGGCAATTCACGAACCTTTCTAGGCAGAAACTGGCCGAAGGCGACGACGATCCCGACGTCCGGTTCGAGCGCTCGCAATGTCTCGACCGTGTCTGCGTCTCCGACGTGTTCCGGCCGAATCAGTGGAATGTCTTCACGAAGCGCGATGGCCGAGACGGGCGAAGCGGACTCTTTGCGTCCGCGTCCGCGGAGACGATCGGGTTGAGAGACGACACCGACCACCTCGTGCGGTCCGGCGATCAAACGTTCGAGCGTCGGGACCGCGATCTCGGGAGTGCCGAAGAAAAGCAGGCGGAGCCTGGACACCGACCGACTCAGTCCTGCTCTTCGAGCAGCAGCTTCTTTCGCTTCTTGACGTAGAGACTCCGCTTCAAACGGCTAATGCGATCGATGAAGAGGACACCGTCGAGATGATCGACTTCGTGCTGAATACAGACGGCGCGCAGTCCTTCGACTGTCTCCTCGATGAGTTTCCCGTCGAGATCACTCCCACGCAGCGTGATCTTTGCATCTCGATCGACGTTCGCCGTGTAGTCGGGGACGGAAAGACAACCTTCTTCCCAGATGATCTTGCCCTCGCGATCGCTGATCTCGGGATTGATGACGACGGTCGGGTTCTTCCCTATCCCGTCGTCGCTCCATTCCGTATCGATCACGAACATCCGAATCGACGCGCCGACCTGCGGCGCTGCGAGTCCGATGCCGGGCTCGTCGTACATGACCTCGATCATGTCGCGCGCCAGCTCCCGAAGTTCGTCGTCGATCTCGACGATCGGCTTCGAGACTTGCTTCAAGCGGGGATCCGGAAATTTGACGACTTCTCGCAGTGCCATGATTGAATTGCGCGTCCGAATGGGGACGGTCGAGCCGTCCTGGTTCCGCGAGAACAATTTTTGTCCCGCTTCTAACTATATGGATCAAAAGGGAAATCGGGCGTTTTATAGCATGTTGATGGGGCGCGCGTCCAATGACGTCTGCACCGCGCGAGGGAGCTGTTTTGCGGCCGCCAGGATCGCCAGCGCGACGCGTCTCTGCAGTGCATCGTCGGCTCCCTTGATCAGCAGCATGAATCGATATCGTCCTCGTAGTTTTGCCAGCGGCGCCGGCGCAGGTCCCAGCAGTTCGATCTGGCCGCCATCGGGAATTTCCTTTCGCGCCGCACGCGCGAGCGTCTCTGCCGCATCGCGCGCCTCCGCTTCCTCCTCTGCATGGACGACGACGCGGGCGAGGCCAGCGAAGGGGGGATATCCGAGGGCTTCGCGATGTTCGATTTCCTGGCGGTAGAAGCTCTCGTAGTCGTGGCTGCCGACGGGTGCCAGGGCATAGTGGTCGGGAACGAAGGTCTGCACCACGACGCGTCCCGGTCGGTCCGCGCGTCCGGCGCGTCCTGCAACCTGCGTGAGTAGTTGAAAGGTTCGTTCTGCGGCCCTGAAGTCCGGCAAGTGAAGGCCGATATCTGCCGCGACGACCCCGACGAGTTGGACGCCCGGAAAATCGTGACCCTTCGCGACCATCTGCGTTCCAATCACGATGTCGACTCGTTCGTCTTTGAGCGCGCGCAATACGCTCTCGGTATGCCCGCGCCGCGACGCGACGTCGCGGTCGAGCCGCATCGTGCGGGCCTCTGGAAAGAGGCTTCGCACTTCTTCTTCGAGCCGCTCGGTTCCGACGCCCAGGAGTGCGGTTTCCGGGTCGCCGCAGCCATTGCAGGATTCCGGGACGGCGCGGACGAGATCACAGTAATGACAGCGAAGCTGGTAGTCCGCCGCGTGAAAGACGAGCGCCACGTCGCAGTCGTCGCAACGCTCCGCATGCCCACACTGAAAGCAGAAGATCCGCGTCGAGAAACCACGGCGGTTGAGAAAGAGGATCGTCTGGCCACCCTGCTCGAGCGCTTGTGCGATCGCACTGCGTAGCGGCCTCGAAAGAATCATCTTGCGACCGCGGACGTTCTTGGCCTTCTCCTTCGCCAGGTCCACGATTTCGACGGCGGGCAGAGGTCTCCCTCCGACTCGGCGCGGAAGCGATAGACGCCGGATTCCACCCAGATCGGCGCGGTGACGCGTTTCGAGCGAGGGCGTGGCCGAGCCGAGAATCAGGGGGCAGTGGGCGTCATTCGCCCTCCGCTCCGCGAAATCCCGGGCGTGATAGCGAAATCCCTCATCGTTCTTGTACGCGCCGTCGTGTTCTTCATCGATCACGATGAGTCCCAGCGCATCGAGTGGCGCGAATAGTGCGCTGCGCGCCCCGACGGCGATCAGGGTTTGACGTGATCGCAAGCGTTCCCATTGTGCCAGTCGTTCGCCGGGCTTCAGTCCGCTGTGGAGCACTGCGACCTGATCGCCGAAGCGGGCGCGTACGCGCGCGACGATCTGATGGGTGAGCGTAATCTCGGGCACAAGCACGAGCGCCTGCCTGCCGGCTTCGAGCGCTTCGGCGATCGCGCGCAGATAGACCTCGGTCTTGCCGCTACCCGTGACGCCGTGGAGCAGGAAGCGCTCTGGCACCTGGCGCTTGATGGCATCGCGAATTGGGCCGAGCGCCTCGCTCTGGTCGTCCGTGAGGGTCACTTCGTGGCCGCCGTCGAGGATCGTCTCGGTGGCCATGAGACGTGGACGTTCGTCGAAGACGACGAGGCCACGCCCGGCGAGGGCGCGGAGCAGCGCGCCGACGCTCGAATCGTTCGCGGTGAGCGCGCGCGTGGCGATGCCGTGCGGCGCGGTCGCAATTTTTCGGAGCAGACTGGCTTGTCGGGTTGCGCGGGCAAGCGTCGTGGTTGCGGCACCCTCGACGTCGATGCCCGGAGCGACGAGCACGTTCCGATCGGTTGGGATGCGAGCCTTGGCAGCTCGAAACTCGACCCGACGTTCGACGAGGCCGTCCTGGCTCAGGTTGTCGAGGGCTTTCGAGACGGCAGCGTTCGGAAAGGCACGGGAAAGCGCGGCCAGCGTCAATGGCTTTCCGGCAAGTCGCGCGAGAATGGGTCCCGCCAGATCTCCCATGGCCTCGGTGGCCGGCGCGCCGTGCGCGAGCATGCGCTCGCCTCGCGGCGTGAGCGCATAGGGTCTCGCGGTGCGCGGTGTCGATCCGGGCGGAAGCGCGTGCGCGACCGCGAGCCCGATCGGTGCAAAAATCTCTCGCGCCGCCTCCGCCAGAATACGCATCATCGATTCGGAGACCACGGGTTCTTCATCGACCACGGCTTCGACATCCGCGAGCGGTCCCATGTGGTTCGCCTGCGCGAGATTCCCCTCCGATGAGCCTTCGACGGCGAAGAGATCGTTGGGAACGACGAGGCCCACCAAAGGTTGTCCCGCAAAGGAGACGCGTATTCTCATCCCTGGAAGCGCATCGGCCAGTGTTGGCGGAAGCCGATAATCGAAGACCTGATCGAGGGGTACGGGCAGCGCGACGCGCACGATGCGGTCATCTACGGCATCGTCCGGGCCAAGCGGCGCCAGGCCGTCGAAGAGGGGGGAACTCATGACGACATCGTATGCAGGGCGGGCGCGCGAGGAAAGGCCGCGGGTCCGAATCGACGATTCCGGGGGCACGCGCGCGCTGGTCGTCGATGAAACCTTCGCGTCGTCGTACACGCCTGGCCAAATTGCGACACATTGTGTCTGGGATGCGATCGCCGCGCCGCTTCTCTGGCTCTCGCCAAAACGCCATCGGCGGATCTTGATTCTCGGCCTCGGCGGAGGATCCGTGGCACGACTGGCGCGCGCCATCGCGCCCGATGCCGAGATCGTCGGCGTCGAGTTCGATCCGGAGGTCGTGCGCCTCGCCCGAGCATATCTCGAGCTCGATTCCCTCGACGTGCGAATCGAAATCGCCGATGCGCTGGACTGGCTGAAGACGGCGAAGGGTCGTTTCGATGCAATTCTCGAAGACGTCTTCATTGGCCACGGGGACGATGTGCACAAGCCCGACTGGATTCCCGAACCCGGGCTTCGCCTTGCTCAGGCGCGGCTCGCCCAGGGTGGTGTGCTGGTCAGCAATACGCTGGACGAATATGCGAGTGTCGCGCGGGCGCTGCGCTCGAAATTTCCGGCGCTCGTCGAGATCGAGACCGAGGATTACGACAATCGAGTTCTGGTAGCAGGCGGCGAGGGGCTAACCGGCGCTTCGCTACGTCGCTGCGTGGCCAGCTCCCCGATCCTCCGGGAGAGCCTCGCAATTCTGTCCTTTCGATCCAGCTCGGCCGGGAACCCGAACCGGGCAGCCGGGGGAAAGAAGTCGGGACGCCTCTCTGGGCGCTGAGTGCATCGAGCTGCTCGCTCGCGTAGACTCCCCCGCCACGCGCCTATAATCGCCGCCAGTGTCGGCCGTGGGCCCCTCATGTTGACGATCCGATGGCTCGAAGAAGAGCAGTAGAGGGGGTTTTGCGGTCGGATTTCGATCCCCGCATGGTGACAATTGCACTGGTGAGACTGACCGCATTTCCGTTCTAGATGTTGCCGATCCTGGGTAAGCAGATCGGCCTCGATCTCGACGAGACGTTTCCGAGCCGTCTCATCGAGCAGTATCAAAAACTTCTCGCTCGTGGACTCCGCGCCCGTCCGGAGGAAGATTGATGAACCCGATTCGCGAAAGGAACGCGACCGGCGCCAGCTCGCGCGGGCGCGTCCTGACCAATGCGGTTGCTGTGGTCGTTGGGGTCGCTTTGGCATTGGCCCAGATCGCATGTGGAGACTCGAACGCGGTCGATCGCACGGGTCAGGGAGCGACTGCTTCGGGTGTGCCACAGGCGCGCCTTCGTGTTCGAATCGAGCGGGTGGAGCGCGGGCGGCTCGCGGGCGGCGATCGCGTGACCGGCCAGTGATTGAGTCCATCCACCACTGTATGATTGCTGTCTTATAATACACAGCCTTTCGCCAATTCTCGGGCTTTGGTCCGTGAACCAAGAGGCATGTAACATACGTTGGCTCACGCCGTTTCTTCTTTTGCTTACTTGTATTGCTGGGCATTGTCTTTTTCCATTCGTCGCCACCGCGCGGAAGTACCGTACTTGTCCTCCCACTGATTGCGTACCCAATGCATGAACTCTGTATACAACCCTTGGTGCGGGTTGTGACCCAACTCGGCCATCATGTCCTTCACGTTGAGCGCGTAATGTTTATTGTCCAGAATGTACTTGACCTTTGGTTCCAATGGTCCGTGATGTAGCGGGGGTGTTGGGGGTTCGCCAAACAGAAGTATCAAGCTCACGAATAATACCTCCGAGTCTTCAATCCTATTATGACTGCGATTCGCATAGCTCATGCTCATCCTCCCTGTCACTGTGCCTTGTAGATTCATATTGTGCATCCCTTAGTAGCCTGTGGATTTCGGTCAGCACACTCATGTCGTGCGCCGCTTTATTTTTCCCTTGCCAATGCGTGAATACATAGGCGTAGCTGTGGCAATGGAGTAGTCCCGGCCAGCGGGTTCTTGTCCAGTGGAATATGCATTCCCATCTTGTAGATACCTCGCTGCTGAGGTGAACCCCATCACTAGGCATCGTGCCTCCGAACACGAGTAGTAATTCAAGGTGCTGCTGATCTGTTAGTTTCATCCCATTTGCCTCGCGTACTTGCGTGTGATTGGCCCATGACGGTGTTCGTACTGCCATCTGTGCCATGCGTAATAGAATTTGAGTAGCTGTGCTGACTGATTCTCGAACGTGGTGTGCCCGGATGATAACGCCCACTCACGTATCGTAGCTCGGTACGCACGTTGCTCAGTCTCGTACAGTGCTGCTTCCGCCCAATTACCACGTCGACGCGCCTGTACGTATTTCTCCCAATGTGGCAATGCCCCGAAGCGCATCATTAGTTCGGTACATATGTTGTCTAGTTCTGGATAGGTGAACCGTATCCGCCAAGTGTGGTAGACCGTATTCTTTTGCCGCACGTACTTCTCAACTGCGTGCCGCTCCTGCAATTGCTTCTGATTGCTCACGCCGTATCCTCCCTGCGATTATGTTTACAACCATTGTAAGATGGGCAGACGATCCAGTGTATGCATAGCGCGTTTGCAAGTAGCCGACCACGTTCTCTGACCACATAAGCTCGGCGCTCGCCCACAGTGTAAATCCGGGGGGTTGCGGCCCGAACATCAACAGTATTTCCATATGCACGTCTGGAGCCTCTACGTCCAGTAGCCTGCGAACTGCGGCCTGATACATTTCCTCATTCATCATTCAAACTCCCAAGGCCACACCAGTAGATGATACCGGTGCGGCCTATTGCCTATTGTCTGCGAGCGCGGTCCAGCCCCGCATCGTAGTCCTGTCGGGAATAGCATTTGTTCTCAGTTCGGCCCACGCTATTGTCGACTACCCAAACGCCATTATTCTCAGCACACCATGCTTTGTGTTCACGTGCTTGGGATCGCTCATAGGTCAGGTTGTTGGGCTGTGGGGTTGTTGACGCACACCCACCCAGCACTACAATTACTGCCAATGCCATCATAAAGAGTGCCACACCTGTCTTTCTCTCAATCACTTTCACTTCTACTCTCCTGTTACAAAACCTCGGACAACCCAAGGCCCTAAATCCAACTGCCATACCGACGCACCGAATGGTACGCGGCCCTGCCCTGCTTGGTACCTCCTACCTGCAATACAAATATGAATATATCGTGCAAGTCTTCTGGCACCATAACGTGCCAAGGCATATGCTCACACCGGAACCCATTGGGGCTATGCACGGCCCAATCTTGCAGCTCTTGGACCCTGAGTGAT
>JAQBEG010000421.1:0-4402 GCA_032123985.1 Deltaproteobacteria bacterium | reverse complement strand
CGGCCCGCATTGTCGTCCCCTGACCCTAACGGATTTTGGCCCTCGGGGAGTCCGACGCTCGATTGAGGGCTACGCTTCCGAAGAGCATGGCACCCCACATCGAAACGACGTCGGATCCCTCGAATCGACCGCAAAAGCGTCCCATCCGCCACTCGGCTGTCCAAATGGGGAGAGACCTTCTCGTGCTCTTCGCCCTGATGATGACCGCGAGCGCATGCCCAAAGGCGCCGCTTGGCCCCCCATTCGATCCGGCGCCCTTCCCACCGAATCATCGCTCGCGTCTCTACGTCTATCGCGTTGATGAACGCAGCTCCCTCGCAACGGTGCGCATCACACTCGATGGTCTGGACATAAGCCGATTCCGAGACCGCGAGTACGAGACGTTTGAGCTTCCAGCGGGCACCCATAATCTACGTGCCGGTATGCGTGGCTTCGGGCTGCTCGCTTGGGGTTGGAACGAACAACGGATTCGAATGGGGCCGGGCGAAACGGTCTACGTCAAGATATCGGTTCGACTCGACGCGCAATCCGCACCGTCGTCGCGAGAATTCGAGATTGCTGGACGGGAGAGCGGATCCGCCAGCGAAAACGTATTCATCATCCCGCGTTCGGCAACAGAAGCAATCTCCGAACTCTACGGGACGACTCGGCTGGCAGGATCCGAGGCCCCGGAGGACTAAAAATCGGCGGGAGGGCCATGGGGGCAATCCGCAACTCATGTGCAAATGCCTTGAGTTCGTTGCTATTTTCTGACCATGTGATATTTTTGCGAATGAGTTCATATGGCCGCAGCAATGAGCTCGTTCTCCCTTGAGTATTCGTGCGGGACCAGACAGAACGCACACTGGCTGATCCCAGGGCCCATTCCTTCTTGGAATGGGCCCTTTTTTTTCGTGCTGCGCACCCTGAGTGAGCGCATATACAGCCAAGCTCGAGGCTCGAACAGTCGGTGTGAGGGATGGTGGGCCTGCCTGGACTTGAACCAGGGACCGTCCGGTTATGAGCCGGTTGCTCTAACCACTGAGCTACAGGCCCTCCGCAGGGATTCTAACGCTTCCGGCGATGACTGGGTGCGTTGTCGAGTCGGCAGCGAACTGCGAGAATTCTCGCAATGGAAAACGAAAAAACGAGGCAATTTGTAGCGGTCATCGGCGGTGCCACTGCGGGGGCTGAGGTCGCAAGCCGGTTGGCCGATCGGGGCGTCTCCGTGTTCGTGTTCGAACAGAACTCTCGACCCTACGGGAAGATCGAAGACGGCCTACCGCGTTGGCACCAAGCGCTCCGAAAGAAGGAATACGACAACATCGACGAGAAGCTGGCGAAGCCCGGCGTGTCCTTCGTACCGAACACGAAGATCGGTCAGGACATCGATTTTACGGAACTCGTGAACGACTGGGGTTTCTCGGCGGTCGTCCTCGCCAATGGTGCATGGCGCGATCGCCCCTTGCCGGTGGAGGGCGCGGACGAGTACATCGGCAAGGGTCTCGTCTACCAGAATCCATTCGTCATCGCGTTCAATCATGCCGAGCGAGGCGACCTCGTCGACGCCTCCTATACCGTTCACGATGGCGCGATTATTGTCGGCGGCGGCCTCGCATCGATCGACGTCGCAAAAATTCATATGCTCGAACTCACGATCAAGGTATTGGCTGAGCGTGGGATCGAAACGAATATTCTCGAGCTAGAAGTGAAGGGCATCCCGAAAATTCTTGCCCGACACGATCTTGTTTGGGCGGACCTCGGTCTGAAGTGCGTCAAGATCTACTACCGACGACGCGTCGAGGATATGCCCCTCATGAGCGCGCCAGATGATGCAGACGCAGCTCGAATAGCAAAGGTCGAGGCTGGCCGACGGCGCATGCTGGACAAAGCGACCGAAAAATATCGATTCGAGGTCGTACCTCTATGTACGCCCGACGAACTCATCATAGAAGGTGATCGCCTGGTCGGACTGCGCTTTCGCCGAACATTGATCGAGAACGGTCGCGTCGTCATGCAGAACGAAACGTTCGAAGCCCGTGGACCTGTGGTTGTCAGTTCGATCGGTTCGATCCCGGAACCGATCAAAGGTATCGACATGCGTGGTGAACTCTTCGATTTCAAAGACTGGGACGTAGGCAAGCTCGCCGGCTACCCGACGGTTTTCTCAGTCGGAAATGTCGTCACAGGCAAAGGCAACATCGTCGCCTCCCGCAAACACGCAACGCAGGTCAGTGAAGCGGCGATCGAAGCGTATCTCGGCGTCGGCGATAGAGACCACACCGCCGCTACTCGAGAGAATCCCGTCGTGGACGCGGCCATCGAAACCGCAGATCAAGTCGTCGCAAGACTGGCGTCTGCTCATGCACCGAGCGCCGAAGAGGCGAGCGCACTCCTCGACCGAATCTCTGCGCGCCAACGTGCGGTCGGCTTCGGGGACTACAAGTCCTGGAAGGAGAAGGTCGGGGAACCCTGTTAGCCCGACTGGACTCTTTCGTCGTCGGTTTCCGTCGCACCCCCGATGTTCTCAAGAACCGGGAACGGGCGGCGGCTGTGGTGGGAAATACCCGATCAAAGCCTCGATCTCGGAGGCCACCAGCCATTCGCGCATACCGACCGCCCAGACCAACGTGTCTTGCGCGACCCGGCCAGCCCCAATCGCCTGTGACAGCTGCGCGGGCGTGAACGGACCAACGGATTGACCGCCTTCAGCGATATGCCACGCGACCGTCGGAATCTGCGGCGGAGCGGTCGGTGCCTGCGCAGCGGGTCCCCCACCCGATCCGCCGGCGATACCGCCCATCGAATTCGTCATCGCGAGTCCCATGCCAAGTCCAACACCTGCACCCGCAAGTCCACCCGCCGGATTCGCCGCCGCCTCGGGCATCGCGTTGCCGAGCTGGTACGCCTGAAAAGCATTCATGTCACCGATTGCGGCCATACTCGCGCGCGCGTCGAGTGCGCGCTCGACTTCAGCCGGAACGGAAACATTCACGATATAGAGTTGCGGAATTTCAAGTCCGAACTCGTCATCGATGTGGCTGACGACCTCCTTACGAAGCGTCTCGGAGAGTTCGCCATAGTTCTGCGCGAGATCAAGAACGCTGATCCCCGAACTAGCGACTACATCGGCGAATGTCATGGAAATGATCGATCGAAGCAGTGCGGATACTTCTTCGGCCTCATAGACCCCGTCGGTGCCTACCAACTCGGAGAGAAGACGGCCCGGATCGATCGCTCGCAGCGTATAAGTTCCGAAGGCGCGTACGCGAACCGAGCCAAAATCCGCATCGCGTAGCGGCACGGGATTCGACGTTCCCCATTTTAGATCCGTGAGTTGACGCGTGCTAACGAAATAGATTTCCGATTTGAACGGACTGTCGAAGCCGTAAATCCAACCCATCAAGGTCGAGAGAACCGGCAAATTTTTCGTTTCCAGTCGATAGTGGCCCGGTGTAAAGACGTCGGCGATCTGTCCCTGATGAACGAATACCGCGGATTGACCGGGGCGCACGATCAGCTGTGCACCGTATTTGATCTGGTTTCGATAGCGCGGAAATCTCCAGACCAAAGTGTGCTGGCTGTCGTCGATCCACTCGACAATGTCGACCAGTTCGGCGCGTAGTCTGTCAAAGAGTGCCATTCTTACTTCCCTCTTTCATTAGTTCAATATTCCGATCAGGAGATCGAAGATCGTCCCAACCGCTGAAGATTTCTGGCGATGTCCGAATCCCGCATAATCCGCTCGGGCGTCGCCCGAGCCGCTCTGGACCCGAAGCACAGCTTCTCGGGCAGCAGCTTTATCACGCTCCGTCTTTTGCATTGCCTCAACCGAACTCGCGCGTTCGGCGCGTCCCGACAATACGAACCCGGCGATTCGCTCGAGCTCGCGGGCATCGAGCCAGGTGCCGTGCGCATGACATCGATCAATAATCACACCGGATCGCTTCTGGAAATTTCTTCGGGTCATCAGCCCATCGCAGGTCGGGCACCGCCGATACTCGACCGGGCGATCCGCCGGATTGCCACCATCGACCCGTGGCACCGACACCCCGTCTTCGACGCCCCGATCTCGCGCAGTCACCGTCGCGCGTTCGACGAGCATTTCGAGGCTATCCTCGGGTGCCCAGAGGCCGTGACACTTTGGACATTCCTGAATCTCGAGCCCGCCGACCTCGCGCGATGTCATCCAGCACTCGCAGCAGGGGCATCGTAATTCAGTCAGTGTCGGACGCGCCGATTGCGGATCGAAAGCAACGCCGCAGCCAAGACAGAAACGCGAGTCATCGAGATTTCGCGCATAGCATTCTGGACAGATGAGGCTACCCCGATCAACAACCTGAACGATTCCGGCTCCGCAGTAGTCGCAGAGCTCGTCCCCGTTCTTTGCGATCGCGCCGCAGCCGCTACATCGACGAACCGG
>JAQBEG010000420.1:0-3432 GCA_032123985.1 Deltaproteobacteria bacterium | reverse complement strand
GATGTCCGTAGACACCGCGCCCTTTTTTCTTCCTCAATCCGAGCGTGGCTCGAACTGCGAAATCACGGCCTAGAACTCATAGAAGAGTTCCGCGAGTCCCACGAGCTGGTGGTCTCGACTGCTCAAGTTGCCGCTAGCGCTGCTGCCGTTCGCGAAGTACTGGCTGTTTGGGCCGCTCGCCAGGTTGGTATCCAGCCGACCCTCGAGCCGGAACACCAGGCCCTCGGCCAGTGTGTGGTCGCCCGTTACCGTGAAGGAGACGACTTCGCCTGTCACGTTGCTACCACCATCGAACGAATTGTTGAAGGTGGGGTCCGAGCGGACATATTCGACGCGACTGGCGATGCCGGTCGAGTCCGTCACGGCGACACGGCCCGCGACCGCGATGCCGTGAGCGTTGCCCTTGTGAACGATGTCGTCGCCGAAGTTCCTCACCCATGTGTAGTCGGCCCAGAGGCTGACGCTGTCGCTCGGGTTCGCGGTCGCGACCACATTGAATACGGACGTCGAACATTCGTCGCCGGAATCGCATTCGCCGCCGCCATTTGCACCAAGACCGCCCGAGGTGTTGCTGCCGACGATGGCGCCCATGCTCACACCGAACATGTCGGCGCTATAGGCAACCTGTCCGTAATAGGCCTTGTCCCGATTGGCAGAGATGCTGGTGTCGGAGTAGACCTCGTTCACGATGCCGAAGGTGACGCCAACCTCATCCGTGACTTGCGTCGCGGCCTGAATACCCGTGTGGGTAACCGGTTGGAGGCCCCATACGAGACCCTGTGTAACGTTGAAGTTCTTGTTAGTCTGCAGAACTTCCGCACCAAACGGCGTAGCCAGCTTACCGGCGTCGATCTGCACTCCCGAACCAATCGGAGCGAGGTAACTCGCATATGCGCTGTAGACACCCACCGAGTCGCTGCCAAGCTGACTTTCTGCTGACTGGCCGGCAATCAAATCGACGTGGAAGCCGCCACGAGATTCTTCAGTCGGTGATTTATCGAGCGTGAGCCAAAACTGATCGAAGCTGAACGTATCCGCATTCGGGTGCCTGAATAAGCCCACGTTCTCCAGGTTGTTATCCCCAGACCCCATGAAGCGGTAGTTGTAACTGGTCGCCATCACACCACTGATGTCGACTTCCTGAAGGAAGTTACCAACGGACGAGCGGATGCCTTTGTCACTCTCGTCAATTAGACCGGCATCGGAAAGCAGCTCCTGCTGCTCGTCGACGGTCTCTGTTGCAGTACGAAGTTCGTCGGAGGTCGCCTGGAGACGATCCTCCATCTCCGCCATCCGTTGTTCCATGAGCCTGAGCTGCTCCTGGACCTGGTCGGCGGCTGCCATTTGCGACGCGAGCACCAGACTCGCGACGACCGTGGCAACGATCATCAATTTGGAACGCATTGGGAATGTCTCCTACTAGGTTGTCGGATTCTCCAATCGAACCTTGCCAAGTCCCGAAAATCCGGTCCCTGGAAAGAATTCGACGGAACTGTGCGAGGCAAACCGCTCCGCTTCTCGTTGCTTCGCAAAGAAGATGAGTGACGCGATCGCTGTTTTCGCAAACCCAAAGTGCAAATGATGTGCCGACGAGAAGCGTGGTCGTGCGGTGATTCAAGCTCTAATTGGCAGAGATCCCTGCGGTGAGCGGCGGCGACTGCCCAGCGGTTGTCCACACGCTGCATGCGTTGCGAGCATGCGTGCCGAATTTCGCACAGGTTCGCGCTTGATCGCGTGATCGTTCCTGTCGACGCGGTCGTGAGATTGATCCGCCGAATGGCGTAGTCGACGTGCACCTGACCTATTTGCTCCGACGGGGGGTCGTTCAAATCCAAGTCGCGCGCGCAATTCAAGCTGCCGGTGGAGGATCTGCGTTCTCCGCAGAATGCGATCTATAGCATAGCGCCTAAGTGCAACGAAGAGATCGACCTGACCGTACGTGGACAAAGGTCCAATATCTGTGCTGTCGTAAGCTCATCAAAGCAGTGAAAGTCCCCCACCGTGTCGAGATCAAATCCCGCTGCGGTGATCGAACTACGTAGCCCCAATGAATGAGCGAGCTGAGCGGTTTGCTCCATCACGTTTTCCGTCGACATCGGCAGATCAAATAACGCGGGCTGCGGTGCGCGCATTCCTATCATCGCGTAGCCGCCGCTCTGGTCGGGAGTTAGGACTAGATCGTCTCCAGAATCCAGCCGACTCATGGCCATCTCGAAGAGCGGCCATTCGAGCGCGGGACTATCGCTTCCGCGAAGCAATATCCGCTCGGCACCGGCCGCAGCAGCTTCGGCGAACGCGTTCGCCATTCGTTTTCCGAGGTCCGCCCCCCTTTGAACTTTCAAGCGGTACCCGGGCGGCGCGATACCGAGTAGCTCGCCGGAAGCATCCGGCGGATAGAAGGCCAGCACCGGAATCAGGTCGAGCCTCGCCGCATACCTAGCGCTCACGTCCAGCACGTCGCCAAGCATCGCTTCGTAGAGCTCTGCGCATTGGTCGAGAGTGAGCGGAGGAGACAATCGCGTCTTGACCAGGCCGGGTCGTGGCGCCTTTGCAAAAACGAGGAGCCATCCTCGACTCAAGTCACACCAAGGTCGCCGGAATCTCTGCTCTGCGAAGCGCCATCCACTGGCCCGCCGAGGGTCCCCCCGGCGATGAAGGGCAGTGAAGCGACTCTTGCCCGGCCCCCGTCGAATTCGATCGGGGTACCGGCCTCCGCGTGTTCTCGACGAACGTAGCCCAATGCGATCGGACCTTCGGTCGGTGACACGACAACACTGGTCAGCTCCCCTGTCATGCGCCCGCCCGCTGACAACTTCGTACCCACCGCGGGGATCGGCGATGATTCGATTCGGAATCCGACCAGTAGATGATTGACCTGCCCGCGCGCACGAAGGCGCGCAACGATCTCCTGCCCGACATAACATCCCTTGCTCGTAGAGATCGCGCGCTCGAGCCGCGCCTCGGGCGGAAGAACTTCCTCGTCGAGCTCCGCACCTAGCATCGGAATGCCCGCTTCGACGCGCAGCACCTCGAGTGCCTCCAGATTGCCACGAACGAGTCGATCCGCTTTCGCCGTATCCGCGAGCGCGTCTTCGACGGCCCGGCGATCACTGGGCTTGATTCGGAGCTGATACGCCGACTCGCCACTGAATCCGAATGCAGCCACGAGTACATCTCGACCGGCGATCGTGGTGTCGGCCCAGCAATCTCGTTTTAGATCCTGAATCTCGCCACTCGCTGCCTGCGTGAGCAGGGCGGGCGCCTGCGGCCCTTCGAGTCCCAAAGTGACGAATTCGTCGCTGCGATCTACGAGCGTGACATCATCCGCGATGACATATCGCTCGAGCGTCTCGCGAATTCTCGGAATTTCACTGCGCAAACTCTCGAGCAGGTAGGCCTCTTTGAATCGAGCAACGTGAAGGTCCGCAACGA
>JAQBEG010000419.1:0-8498 GCA_032123985.1 Deltaproteobacteria bacterium | reverse complement strand
GGTCAGGAGGGTCACGTCGGCGCCGGCCGCGCGAAGCGCGATCGCCTGTTCCTGAAAATAGACCTGGGAACCCTGATCGTGGGGGTAGGGGAATGCACCAATTAGCAGAAGCCGCATCGGCGGCTAGCGCGATGTGCCCAGCTCGGGCGAGGACGCAAGCCGGCGTGCTCCGGGCGGGCTGGCATTTTTGTGATGTCGAATCGCGTTCAGCGGTTGGCGGAGCTCGTTATAGAGCTGAGACAGTTCGATCAGCGCCCGGGCGATGACACGCGGATGTGCGCCCGTCTGGCGGCCGGAGCGGCGTCGATGGTGGCTCACCGGAACCTGCTTGATCGCAAAGCCCGCCGCTCGGGCACGCGCGAGGATTTCGGTGTTCACGAATGCCCCGATCGACTCGATCGGGATTGCGTCGAGAACTTCGCGTCGAAAGACCTTGAAGGCACAGTCGATATCGCGCACCGGCAGGTCGAAAAGCCGTCGGACGATGGCTCCCCAAACATTGGCAATCACGCGTCGTATCCATGGATCTTGCCGAGGGGCTCGGTAGCCCGCGACGATGTCGAATTCGTCAGCGTGTTCGAGCAGGCGGCGAATCTCCCCGAGCTCGAACTGCAGGTCCGCATCGCTGAAGAAGACCAACTCGCCGCGTGCCTCGCGCAGGCCCGAGCGAAGTGCGGCGCCGTAGCCCCTGTTGGCGGCATGATGCACGGCGCGGATGCACGGATTCTGTTCGCACAAGGCCGCAAGCAATTCCCCGCTGTGGTCCTGCGAGCCGTCGTCGACGATCACAATCTCGAAATTGAGTTCGAGGCCCTGGCCGATCGAGATCGCACTCTCGAGAAGCGCCGGCAAATTCTCCGCCTCATTGAACGCGGGGAACACGAGCGAGAGCTTTGGTTCATTCATGCGGGAACTCCCACGACCAGAGACGCTGCGGGGCGATTGGAACGAAGGCCGACCGAAACGGAATCACGATTGACACGTCAAGACTCTCCTCGCGGCTCCGACATACTCGACGTCCCATCGCGTTTCAGGATTCTACATCGAATCGGTTCGATCGGAGATTCGGCAACCCGAGCTCTTCATCGGTCTGGGGCTCCGTAACGCCTGGTTTCAGCTCAACAAGGCCAAACGGCGTCAAATTTCCTGACCCCGCCCGACACCGCCTTCTCGAATCGGAGTCGTGTTGCGCTCGATCCGCTTCTCTAGGCTTGGTGTGGATTCGATTTCGATCGAGTCGCTTGGATTCGCCACCGATGAGCGCTCAACGAATCACCGCCGCCGACGAGTCTAGTTGAAGGATCGACGATGACGCGCGGGTTGGCGTTGGCCCTCAGCATGCTGACGGGCTTCAGTGGACTCGTATACGAGGTTTACTGGGAAAAATATCTGGCGACTTTGCTGGGTTCCCATAGTGAGGCGACGGCTGCGGTTCTGGGAATCTTCCTGATTCCGCAGCTCGGGGTTGGTGACGGTGAGGATGTTCATGGGCCTGATCAACCTGTCGGCGGGCGTGGCTTTGGGCTCCTCGGTCTGCGCCGAGACTCCCAGCCGCTCATCGACGCGGGGGACGCGACGGCTCCTCGGTCGATGGTTTTGCGATCTACGCGGTCGCGGCCCTGCTCGCGCGTTGGATGCCTCGCGACTCGGGATGAATCGACATCGACATCGACATTGTTAGGCCATCGCCCGCTATTCGATATACCCTAGCGCTCGGAGCTTCTCGATCAGCGCCGGATCTTCGCTCCCCGACTTGTCGGTGCCGAATCCCGATTCACCCGTCATGGCGGAAAGAGGCGGAAGATCGCTGACCGGCACGATGCTCGGCGGATTGTTCGCGGCCGCCTCTCTTGTGATCCAATCGATCGGAAGGTTGCCCTCTAGATCGTTGGGAAGCGCGCTACCGGCGAGGTAGGCAACGAAAGGCGCGACGTCGAGAACCGAGAGCCGACCGCGTTCGGTCTGTTTCTTGATCGCACCGCCGGCGGCGATGAAGATGGCCGTCGGGTCGTGGGTCCCAGTGAAGCGTTGCCGTTAGATCGCCTGCTGAAGTGGCATTTTCACGCCATCGACCCAGATAGAACCGTCGGGCCATAACGCTGCCAGTTCGCTCCCTTTCGGTAGCGCGATCAGCGTCGCGTGCGCTGTCGGATCGATCTTCGTGTCGAAAGCCCAATCCATCAGCTGGCGAGCGCCCCACTGACGGGCCCGTTCAAAGAGCGAACGTTCCAAGCCAGGCGGTCGCTCTGCGACGTCGAGCACGATCGAATACAGTAGCTCGTCGCCCTCAGCACTGCGGTAGGACAGGATCAACGAGTCCAGCTTCTCGATCAATCGATCGCGTTCCTCGAAGGATCCGGGCGCGATACGGATGGTGACGGCGAAGAACGTCGAGACGAGCGTGAACCCGTCTCGGCCCGATACGAGGTCGTGTTTCGCAAGCAGGTCTTCGAAGCGAGTGATCCAGACGTCGCTGCCTCCTTTGATCGCGTGGAAACCGTGATCGGATACGACGAGTACGCTGTCGCTGCCGGACAGGTCGAGATCCTCTGTCACCTGCCCGATTCCGTGATCCACGTCGCGCAATGCGCGCTGTATCGCGTTGCGCTCGTCGGCGTCGAATGTGGGGATCTCCTCGTCGAATTCCTCGGGAAAGGACGCGTGCCAATAGCGGTGGGAGGTCGCATCGACCGCGTAGAAAGTGAGCGCGTCGACTTCGGGATCGAAGCGCTGCACGAGTTTCTTCCACGATTGTGCTTTGCGCACACCCTCTTCGATGGCTTGTTCGAGATAGTCGCGGTTGCGGGGTTTGGCCTGATAGACCGTTCGAAAAACTGATAGATCCTCGAGCGCGTCGGGTGGCCAGGTGGTTTCATCACGTCGCAGCCAGGCGGGAACGACGAAGCCATTGGGGAGCGCCGGCGGTGGCCAACTCATCAACACTTCGTAGAGCCCGACCCGCTTTCCCTGTGCGGCCAATCGCTCGTAGATCGTCGGGACCGCAATCGTCGCGCGCGTCGAGAAAAAGTCCGTGACGCCATGTACGGAAGGACTACGGCCCGTCGCGATGCTCGTCCAGACGACGGGTGACGTCAGTGGTTCGACAGTTTCGAGTTCAGCCGAAAGCCCGCGATCGATCAGCGCTTTCAGATTTGGAAGTTCGCCCGCCGCGAGCATGGGATCGATCACGTTCCAGGAACCGCCGTCGATTCCGATGATGAGCACGCGTGCCGAAGTGCTCGTCGCATGCAGAAGAATCAGTGTGATCAACAGAAGGCGACTCATGCTTTCCCCCGGCGGCTATTCGTAAAGCTTCCTCTGGTAGCTGGGACCGTAGTGGGCCTCGAGCTCTTCGAGTGTCATTTCCGTTTTCTGAACTGCTTTGACGATTTCCGCATGAGACGGCAGCGCTTCGGGCTGCCAGCTGTCGACTTCCCAGAGTGCCGATCGCAGGAAGGCCTTCGCGCAATGGAAGAAGATTTGTTCGATGTCGACGACGAGGGCCAGGGACGGTCTGTGTCCTTTCACGGTCATCGCATCGAAGAAGGGCGCATCACGAGCGACGCGGGCTCGTCCGTTGATTCGCAAGGTGTCTCTGCGACCCGGAACGAAAAAGATCAAACCGACGTGCGGATTGGAAAGGACATTCTGGAAGCCGTCCGCGCGGCGGTTTCCGGGTCGTTCGGGAATGGCCAGCATCTGATCGTCGACGACGTGGGCAAATCCCGGTGGATCCCCTTTGGGCGAAACATCGCAGTTCCCCTCTGCGTCCGAGCTGGCGACGAGACAGAAGGGCGATGCGGCCAGCCATGCGCGGTCGATCGCATGCAACCGGGAACGCTGCTTGTCGACCGAGCGTTCTCCCGGTGAACCCAGCAGCACGCGGAGTTCGTCTATAGAACGAACGAGAACCATGTCCCTATTTTCTGCGCTCATCATGAGCGGCAGATTAGATCTTCTCAATTGCGTCGCAATGAAGCGACCGACGCGGAGAATCGCTTCTCTACTTGTAGCCGCGCGGAGGCTGCGCGAGCCGGGGCATCGGATTCTTGACCGCTGTGCTCAGACCTTACGAACTTCGAGCACAGTCCAGGCTTCGCCGAGGTCGCGAATCGCGAGTGAGCGAGCCTGTGTTTCTGTATCCCCCGACAGGGATAGAATTCGACTGCGCGGTCCACCGATCGCTTTGCAACGGATACGATAGATCCGCGGCTCGATCGCATCGATCGGATCGGGCAGAATGATTGGCCCCTTCCCTTTCGTCCCTCTCTTCCCTTTGATCCCATTCTGAGACGTCTCGACGGGTCGATCGGCTTCTGGGTTTGCAACTCCCGCTGCTTTCAACAGCTTTGCATAGGCTTTATCGGCATCGACTAATATCGCACCAGCGATCCAGACACGACTATTCGTTCTTTTACTCGTTTCGCGACGGATATGCCAGATCTCGACGCAAACCTCGGCGAGGCCAGTTCCCGGAACATCGATCGCAATCTGGTATTTCTGATTGGGTTTGAGCCAAACCGGCGAGATCAGACAGAGCCCACCTTCGGAGACGTCAACGATCCGCGTTGGAAGCTGTTCACGATCCTTCGCGATCCGACAGGGCGCGCGATGAGTCTGACGTCTTTCCGGCACTCTTCCGCTTCTCATCCATTATCTGAAATGGCTTATCGCGCATCGGCCAAAAGGGTTGAGTCGTCTGCTCGTGGGTTTCATGAAAATGAGAAGAATTCCTACGGGACAAGAACGCCGGCGGGTTGGTTCGATCTCGAATGAATCGCTTATGTAGTATTTCATACATTAGGCTCAGGGATCAATATCTGTTATTCGAGGTAGCCGAGGGCTCGTAGTCGCTCCGCAACCATCGCCTCTTCTTCATCGTCGTATGCGACGGCCCCGCTTCCTTCATGGCTGACCTTCGCGTCACCGGCTGTCGAAACATTCCAGGCCAATCCCATCGCGCGTGCGATCCACGGAGCGACGTCCGTTAGGCGTTCCGGGCCATCGTGATTTTCGGCGCCGGCCCCCACGGCAATCCAAATTCCCTCATTTCGGTGTGTTCCGTTCATGCCTCGTCCCCGCCCACCGGCCGCCTCATCGACGCTGAGGATTCGCACAGAGGGGATTCCCGCGCCCTGACGACCCCCGTCGGACCACGGAGTCGGGACGAGCGAGAGCCCGTAGCCCGCGTCGAGCGCGAGTTCGATGACAATGTCGGACGCGCGCTCGGCGTAGGGTCCGCGATGAACTTCTTCGCGCCGGAGGGCACGGATGACGACGGGGTCGCCCGAAGGCAGCCGCCAGGCGAGGAGCGCTTCGATGGTACTTTCACGAACCGTTTCGTAGTCCGCTGGCGAGACACAACCTTCGGCCTCGCGTCCTTCGAGGTTGATCCAGACGCCCGGGTTCGTGTTGGCTTCTTCGCTGAAGGCCAGAGTTCGACGCCAATCGAATCCACCGAATCGGGCCCGGCTCTCGAGTTCAGCCGCAGCGGCGCGTGCGCGTCGAAATATTTGTTGTGCGACCGCGGCAGGCAACCACGCAAGGGCGAGATCACGAAGCTTCCTCGCCGACCGATCGACGAAGCGTCCGGGTCCGACCCGTCGATGCAATAGATTTCGCTCAGCCAGATATCGATTGAGATGAACGATTTTGTCTGACGCGCCACCCATCCCATGATCTGACATTACGACGCATAACACGTCCGGACCGACGGCGTCGCGGAGTGCACCGCACGCCTGATCGAGTCGTCGGTACACGTTTGCCAGTGCATCGCGTCGCTCGGGTGAGGCCGCCCCGTCGTGACGCGGTGAGTCGCCATCGTGATCGCGCCAATAGTGATGGCCCACCGTATCGCTTTCCGAAAAAACGATCATCGTCATCGATGGAAGGGCGCCATGACGTTGCGCGCGCACTCGATCGAGTGCTTCGAGCGCGAAATCCCGTTTGCGATCGATGCGCGCGAGTAGCGTCTCGACGGCGCGTTCATGGAAATCGTCAGCGCGCGACGATTCATTCAACTCGGGCCGCATCCAGGGTCCCGCGACTTTGGCGATTTCGCGATAGATCAGAGGATCGCTGGCGCTGCGTTCATCCGTCCCGGTCGAGACCGGCGCATCGAAGCCGCAGACCAACAACCCATCGAGCGGTTCTGGCGGGTGGGTGGCGGGCATGCCAAGAACCAGCACGTTCCCACCCGCGTCGCTTACGCGTCGAAAGATCGAGGGTGCCTCTCGGTCAGTCGAATTGATGAAGCGCAGGCGATACTCCCCGCGCTTCTTCTGAGTGAAATCGAAGATCCCGTGATCCGCTGGCGGCAGCCCGGTCATGAACGAGGACCAGGCGGGAAACGTGACGGGCGGAGTCGTACTCGCAAGCGGGCCCGCTTTCCCTTGGCTCATCCACGCGGCCAGATTGGGAAGCTGACCCATTTCCGCAAGCGGTCGGATGACATCAAAGGTGGCACCGTCGAGTGCCAGCACGAGGACGGGACGCAGGTCGGCTGATTCCTCGAAAGTGGCTTCGGGCGGGAGCGTCACGAACTTCCTTCGCCTGCTGCGAGTGGTCCAAGCGATTGGACGAGAGGAGTGTCGCGTTAGCGGTCGAGCTCGCGCAAGATGACGTCCGTCAGATGCGCTGTCGTCGACTTTCCGCCGAGATCGCCGGTGTGATTCGCCGGATCGGAGAGGGCGGCTTCGACGGCACGTTCGATACGGGCGGCGGCATCGGTCTCGCCGAGATGAGCGACGAGCTGTGCCGCGGATCGGATGACGGCGATCGGGTTGGCCCTGCCCTTTCCGGCGAGATCCGGGGCGCTTCCGTGGACCGCTTCGAAGACCGCACATTCAGAGCCGATATTGCTTCCAGGCACGACACCGAGCCCGCCAACCAGTCCGGCACCCAGATCGGAGAGAATGTCACCATAAAGGTTGTCCATCAGCAGGACGTCGAATTGCTCGGGCCTGGTGACCAGCTGCATCGCGCAATTGTCGATGATCAACTCGCGCAGCTCGATCTCGGGATAGTCCCGCGCCACGCGTCGGGCGCATTCGAGAAAGAGGCCATCCGATAGCTTCATGATATTGGCTTTATGGATCGCGGCGACCGATGGACGTCCCTGTTCGCGAGCGAGCTCGAACGCGTAACGCGCGATGCGCAGGCTGGCGGCTTCGGTCACGACCTTCAGGCTTTCGACGACGCCCGGTGCGACACGGTGCTCGAGACCCGAATAGAGCCCTTCAGTGTTCTCGCGAACGATGACGAAGTCGACATTCTCATAGCGCGAGGGGACGCCCGGGATCGTCCGGATCGGTCGAACGCAAGCATAGAGGTCGAGGGCCTGGCGCATCAGAACGTTGGCGCTCTTGAATCCGCCTCCGATCGGAGTACCGATCGGCCCCTTGAGGGCGATTCCGGTGGTACGGACCGAGTTCAGCACTTCATCCGGGAGCGCGGTGCCGTGTTTCACGAAGACGTCGGACCCAGCCTCGACTCGCTGCCAGGCGATCTGGACACCCGCGGCCTCGACCACGCGAACCGCGGCCTCGACCACTTCGGGGCCGATCCCGTCGCCCGGAATCAAGGTGGCTCGGAACTCCATTGTCGTGTCCTCCATTCATTCATCTCTCTGATCGGCCAGATTGGCTCGCCGATCCAGCATCGGATCGAGAATCCGTAGAAACAATCGACTTTTGGGCCGAGATCCAGCGATTCGCCTCGGCGTCGGCCTCGTGCTAGCCTGCGCAGCTCTCGAGGACCAGCCAGCCCACCAGGGCGGTCTTCTTCGGGAAACACAGATGCGAGACGAGAATAGTGTTAGATCGCCCCTCGCGCGCGGCCACACTCCAGGAAGTGCCTGACCCCGGTCGGCAATTCGCTGGAGCCTGATCCCGCCACGAGTCGCATCGACCGCGACGAACCCGCTCCGATGGACGGAGGGGGTTCCAATCCGGACGAGGAGATCCCAGTGTCCATCGAACTACTTTGTAAGAAGCTTGGCATGACCCAGGTCTTTGCCGAATCGGGCGAAGCCGTGCCCGTCACCGTGCTCGAAGCTGGTCCCAATACCATCGTTCAGAAGAAGACGACTCAGAAAGACGGTTACGACGCCGTCCAGCTCGCCTTCGGTGATCGTCGAGAAAATCTCTTCTCGAAGGCGGAAAAGGTCCATTTCGAAAAGAATGGCGGGAGTGATCCGAAGCGTTGGCTGTCAGAGAGCCGATTGACGGCTGAGGAAGCGGCTGAGCTCGAGCCCGGCGGCGAGATCAAGGTCGATATTTTCGAAGCGGGCCAGCGCGTCGACGCGATCGGCACGAGCAAGGGCCGCGGCTTTACCGGTGTCGTCAGGCGCCATGGCTTCACGATCAAGAAGCGCACGCACGGTACGCACGAAGCCTTCCGACACGCCGGTTCGATTGGCGCAGGCTCCAGTCCCGGTAAGGTCATCAAGGGAATGAAGATGGCCGGCCAGCACGGCAACTCGCGCGTCACGACCCGCA
>JAQBEG010000418.1:0-2808 GCA_032123985.1 Deltaproteobacteria bacterium | reverse complement strand
TGTCCTGATTGTGGAGTTCCGTACTTCGACTGAACGCACTCGCCGGCATCGTCTGTTTCATCGCCTCGGCTGTCAGGCTCGAGGCGGCGATCGACGCTGCCTTGAAGCCGTTATGTGCACAGGCTTCCGGGCCCTCGACGCCAACGAGGTCGGCGGGCAGGCCGGCGCTTTCGATCGGGCTACACAGCAACATGATCTGCCGGTCGAGCAGACAGGCGACGTTCGCGACAGCCGTCTTGAGCGCATCACAAACGAAGCCGACATGACCGCCGTAGAAGTTCCCCCCGTGAAGGACGACCTCGTCCTCGAGGTCCACGATCGGATTATCACTGACCCCATTGAGTTCGATCTCGAGGGTGGTCTGGGCCCAGGCGAGTGCATCCACGAGCACGCCAATGATATGCGGGGCGCAGCGGACCGAATAGCGATCCTGAAGATGTCTCGGCGTCGAGGCGGTCGGCGTGCCGTCTAGATCTTCGCGAATCCAGGCTGCCACTCGCCGCTGGCCAGGGTGTGGCTTGGCCGCGTGAATCCGATCGTCGAAATGGATCGCGTTTCCCTCGATCGCGACAGAGGTCATCGCCGTCAAGGTCGAGGCCAGCCGTGCCAGCCGGCGAGCGCGATGCCACGAAAGACAGGCCAGCGCGGTGGTCATGCTCGTACCGTTCATCAGCGCGAGGCCCTCTTTCGGAAGCAGCGCGAGCGGAGCCAGACCGAGTTTGCGGAGTGCGACCAGAGCGTCGACCTCCTCCCCGCCGAAGCTCACCTCGCGTTCACCGACGAGCACGGCTGCGACGTAGGACAGAGGCGTCAGATCCCCGCTTGCCCCGACGGAACCCTCTGACGGAATTCTCGGGAGCACCCTGGCATCGAGGAGCTCGATCAAACGCTCCGCGATTTCAGGCCGAACCCCGGAAAGGCCGCCCGCAAGAGAGGAGAGCCGCGATGCAACGACGGCCGCCGCCTCGACCTCGTCCAGTATGCGCCCGCTTCCGATCCCGTGCATGCGCAGAACATTGAGTGACAAGTCCGCCGAGCGATCCGCGGGGATCTGTGTCCCAACCGATCCGCCCACGCTCGTCGTCACGCCGTAGATGTCGCCGCCGCCCTCGTGAAAGCGAGCGACGATGTCCGCGCTTCGCTTCATGCGGTCTCGCGCATCGCTTGACAGCGTCGGACGCAGCTTGCCCTTCGCAAGTGCAACCAGATCGTCGATGGAGAGCGGTCGCCCTCCGATCGCGAACACACCCTCGTCCCGGCGCCGCATTTCCGAAATTTCGTTCACGGCTCTCTACTTTCCCAGAAGTCGAAGAAGTTGAACCAGTTGTTCGGCGCTCGACGACAATACGACTCGAGTCGTTCAGCGTAGCGGCTCACGACTACTCTGAGCGCCTCATCGCGACCGCCGCGGGGAAGCTCGATCCGATCGGCAAAGCGTTCGCAGAAGAGTTCGTAGCGATTCGGCTCGAAATAGAGCCCGAAAACCAGATAGATGGGACATTTGAGCACAGAGGCCAGTATGAATGGACCGGTGGAAAATACAGCCGGCGCGCCAAAGAAATCCACCTCGACAAACTTGTCGTTCAACCCCACCCGGTCGGCTGTGACCGCGATTAGGCCCCCCTCGGAAATGCGGTCACGCAGCGTCAACGCCAGACTGATCGGATCTCGGCCCGTGTGGACCATCTGGCTCGATAGCTCCGGATTGAGTGCCTCGAGCACGCTGTTGATCATCCTGGCGTTCTCGAAATGCCCAACGACAGAGACCGGAAGCCGCTGGTTTTCACCTTCGGCGCGCATCGCGTCCATGCTCCCCAGGTGGGCGCCAAGCAAGAACGCTCCCCGACCGGTCTCCACCTGTCTCTCTAGGGCTTCGGTTCCCGTTCGTTTGATCTCGAACATATCGACCGTGCCGCGAACGAAGAGCAGTCGGTCGAGCGTGACCTGCGCGAAGCAGAGAATGTGGTTGTATATCTGCGCGAAAGTCGGGGCTTTGCCGTTTACCCGTTCGAGCCACGTGGCCGAAGCGCGACGCGCCGTGCGATCGAAGAGCGCATAATATGCGGCGACCACGCAGACGAGAACGCGGGTGGCCCGACGACCCAGGATGGAAACCCAGAACGCGGCAAGTCGAATGCCCCATATCGCTCCCCGCTCGGCCTGATTCATCCAGCCATTCGGATCGTTCTCTTTCGATCCGCGAGGCGACGTCACGACCGACCCGGCATCGCTGGTCGCGAAAACCACCGAAGGCACCATCGAATGGACGCCGTCGTACACAATCGACTGTGAAGCCAGGACAATCGCAGGTTGTCGAGGACGGGTCGAAAATGCGAACGACCGCCCTCTTCGGCGCTCAGGTAGCGAATTTTCACGGGGAGGTTCAACACCCGAACGCCCGACCACGCGAGCAGGACTGCGACTTCGACATCGAAAGACATGCGATGAGAGCGAAGTGGCAAATTCAAGGTCTGCGCCAGGGGGTACACGCGAAAGCCCACCATCGCGTCTTCGATCACACCGCGACCTGTTTCGAGATCGACCCAGAAACGCGTGATCTTGCGACCGACGCGACGTATGGAAGGAGCAGAGTCATCGTAGATCGGGGCGCCGAAGACGGCGTGATCGGGTAATGCCCTCGCGGCGGACAGAAACTGGGGGATCTCGTCGAGATCGTGCTGTCCGTCGGCGTCGATCTGAAACATATGGCTGAATCCAGCCTTCGAGGCCTCGAGCATGCCCCGTTGCACGGCCACGCCCTTGCCGCTGTTTTTTTCGATTCGATGAACCGTCGCCAGTCCGTCGCGA
>JAQBEG010000417.1:0-4107 GCA_032123985.1 Deltaproteobacteria bacterium | reverse complement strand
TCAAGATCGATCGCTGCTTCGTCGTCGACATCGCGCACGACGAGCAGAATCGGGCCTTCGTCGAATCGATCCTTTCGATGGCCCGCGTGCTCGGTCTCGAGGTGGTGGTGGAAGGCGTGGAGGACGCCGCTCAGCGCGATGCCCTCCTCGAGATGGGCTGCACCATGATCCAGGGCTATTTCTACAGCCCGGGCGTGTCCCCGGATAAGGTTCCCGAGATGCTCCAGCAGGGTTTTTCGCCCGCGCGCTCCTGAGCCCCCGATCAACGTCTTAGGGATTGCTCTCGATCGGCATCACCGCCGCTGGACAGCTCCAACCCAAACCATGATCACGGGTCCCGTCCAGCGGCTGACCGCTCTCACAGGGCTGACGGTCGTCGTAGTTGATCGGCAAAATAAGCGGCGATTTCAGCACCACCGCTAAGTGGTCTTCTAACAAGTCGCCTTCGGGTGAGGCGCCAAGGGGCCGTTTTGGGGCCATGGGGGTGAAAGGCGCTTCGCGTTGACACGGACACGCAGCGCATGAGACACTGATCAGAATCGCTTCAGGAGATCGCTCTTGTCGTTTCTTCGATCCGCGTTTCTGTGTCTCGCTCTCGTTCTTCCGTCCGCGGCAGCCGCAATGGTAATGGTCGGATCCCTCGATTCGTTGAATGGCGTGAGCGGCATCGCCGTCGTAGGGGATATCGCCTACGTGGCGGATTTCGACGCCGGCCTCGTCATCGTCGACATCTCGGATCGCGCCCATCCGGTTGAACTCAGCCGCGTCAGTGTGAACGGGCATGCCGCGGACGTCGCGTACTCGAACGGGTACGCGTTCGTGACCGACGAGTTCGACAGCGGGCTGAGCAGTCTGCTGGTCTTCGACGTCTCGAATCCGACGGCGCCCCGTTTCCGCCAGCAGTTGGGTCCGCGCGGCGCGCGTGATGTCATCGTCGACGGGACGACGCTCTATCTCGCCGCGGAGCGAGACGGTCTGAAGATCTACGACCTGACCCCCCTGACGCGGTTGGCGCTGATCGCGTCGGTGCCGATGACGGCGGCGTTTGGTCTCGACCTGGTTGGCGACCGACTCTATGTCAGCGGCGCGCCCTTCCTCTCGATCCTCGACGTCTCCGATCCGGCGGCGCCCGTGACGTTGGGGTCGGTGACCGGCCCGCTTGCCGGGAACGCGGTCGATGCCGAAGCGGGCTTCGCGTACGTCGTCTCGGACGCTTTTTCTTTCGCGCCGGCCATCCTCTCGATCTTCGACGTGTCGGATCCGGCCGCTCCAGCTCTGGTCGCGACCGTCGAGGGAGCGGGGCCGACCGAAGATATCCAGGTCGTCGGCAGCATCGCCTACGTCACGAGTGCACAGAAAGGTCTGATCCCGATCGACGTTTCGGACCCGCTCGCGCCGATGATGCTCGGGCGCTTCTCGCCGGAATTCGGGGTGAGCGCGGTGACGATCGAATCGAATCTCGCCTACCTCGGCCCCCTTTTCGCGATCGCTGACGTGTCGACCCCGGAGACGCCCGTCGTCACCAAGAGCTTCGATGCCGCAGTCGGATGGGACCTGGCCTTCGGTGGCGACCATATCGTCTACTACGCGTCCGCGGACGGGTTCTTCATTCTCGACGTGTCGGACCCCCTTGCGCCGGTCGAGCTGGCTTCGCTGGGTCGGGATTCCCGGGGTGTCGAGGTCGACGGCGATACGGTCTATCTGTTGGAGAGCAGTAGCCTCCACGTGATCGACGCCTCGGATCCGAGCACGCCGTCGATCCTGGGTACGATCGGCCTCTGGCAGTCGTTCGCCTACGCCGACGGATATGCCTATCTCGTCACGAGTCCCTTCGTGAATGGAAGGCTCGACGTCGTCGACGTGTCGGACCCGACTGCGATGAGTGTCGTGGGGGAGCTTCGTCTTTCCAGACGGTGTTCGGGATGTCGATATCGAGGGCAGCCATGCGTACGTGGCCGGGGAAGACGGCCTCTGGGTCGTCGACGTCTCGGATCCGACGGCCCCGTCCCCGGTCGGTATGTTGTCGTTGCCGTTCCTGCGTTCCGTGACGGTCGCGGACGGTGTGGCGTACGTGTTGGACGGTGGTCTCGAGATCATCGATGTCTCCGATCCGACGGCGCCGGCCTCCCTGGCGACCGTCGATCGCCGCGGACATGAAGTCGCGATCACGGGCCACCTGGCCTTCGTCAGCACCGGAGACCGGGTTTGGGCGGCGAACGTCGAAGACCCCTCGAGCCCCAGGATTCTCGGTGGGATCTCGGGACTTCCGCGCGCCGGCGACCAGGCCGGAATCGCCTTTGGCGACGACGTGGTCTGGGCAGCCGGAGGCGACGGCCTCTACCGGATCGATTTCGGACCGGAATACCCCATTGCGCGGACGATCTCCGCGGCGATCGATATCAAGCCGGGAAGCGAACCTAACAACGTCAGTCCGATGAGTCAGGGCCAGATCCTGGTCGCTGTGCTCGGGTCCGAAACGCTGGACGTCGACAACATCGACCCGTCGACGCTCGCCTTCGGCCCGAATGGCGCGCCGGCGTTGAAGCCGGCCCGGGGAACCCGGCTGGATGTCAACCGAGACGGAACCCTCGACATCGTGTTCCGATACGGCGTACCGTCGACCGGAATCGCGCTCGGCGACACGCAGGCTGTCTTCGCGGCGCCCTTCAGGACGGTACGATGTTTGAAGGCTGCGACACGATCCAGACGGTTCCGCCCTGCGGATCCGGGTATGCGGCGGCGATGATCGTTCCGCCGATCGTACTGGTCCATCGCCGCCGCCGTTCGCGGACCCGGAAGTCCGCGTAAGTGGTCAGAATGATCTGGACAACGGACCTTTTTTGCTAAGAGACAGTTTTTGGTTTCGACCTAAGCCGCCTTCTGGGCCAGGTACTTCTTCGTTCCATCGTTCTTCGCTTGATCTTCGATTTCCGGCGGCAAAAATTCTTGAAGGTCGCTCACAAGCGCCCCCTCATCGTCTTCATGAAGGACGGCTTCCAGGTCAGCGAACGTCGGGCATGTCGCGTCTTGCCTTTGATTCGCTCGAGTTGTCGGCGAGGCGATCGCGGAGGACGAGACCGAAGAGCAAGACGAAGCGGGCTCAGTCTGCCCCGAGTAAGCCCGAGGCGCGTGCAGATGGGTTCTCGCTGCTTTCGGTGACCGCGCATTAAGCCCCTTCCGTCGCGTGTGCTCGGTCTCCCACATGGCCGCGAGTTGGCCTCGGGAGTGGGGGATTCGACGCACAGGCTGCGGGATTTGGCCACTCGCTGAGAGAGTCCCTGCAGGGCGCCGCGACGCTGATGGATTGACGCGCTCGCGGCGCAGATCATTGTCCATTGAAGGTCGGAATATGTACGGCACGTCGCTTGCAAATCTCGGGATAGGTTCGGGCGAAGTCGGGTTCTGAGCGGAATGGACGGTCGGGGCATGTGGAGTTGCAAGGGATTGGTTGGACTGGTCGCCATCCTCATGTTGAAGGCAGGTGTCGCGTACGCACAGCCGGCTCAAATCGATCAAGCGACGTTCCACGCGGAAATCGCTGGGCTAGCTCCGTGGGTTGGGGACTTCGAGGGTTTTACGCTGGGTAGCCAAGGCCTAAGCCCTGCGATCGTGACGGGCGGAATCTATCAGGGACACGAGCCTTTCGAAGATTTCCTTGATCGCTTTTGTTCAAAGAAATCGAGTGGGTCGCGTTGAGCATTTGTCGAGGAGCTGAATTCGAGAGGGCGCCCTCGGAGTGTTGATTTCTCAGAAGGCGGCGGGAATATGATGGTGTTCATGGTAGACCGGGAAAATCGCCGGAAAGGCGTGCGACAAGCGAAGGGAGGATACGTGGCTTCTGAGATAGACGTCGACAAACGGGCAACCCACGGGCGCCATAGCGGAGCGGGTGGAGATTGCAGCCTCGGCGCAGCACAGGGCATCGCCTTGGCCGTCGTGATCGGAACGCTCTTGTGGGTTCTCATCGGGTACGTCACTTTCGGGTAGGTGCGATTCCGATTGTGACTTGAATATTTTGACGAGTTACGGATGGAAGAGGAGAGTTCGAAAAGGTAGGTAGCGTCGTTGACCATGCCGGCGGGCGCCCAGCTCGTTTCCGAGACGGGC
>JAQBEG010000416.1:0-4614 GCA_032123985.1 Deltaproteobacteria bacterium | reverse complement strand
ACTGACCCGAACCACCGGTCTGCTTCTTGTGCGTGTACGAGAATTCGGTCTCTTTCGTGATCGTCTCCCGGTAGGCTACCTGGGGTTGTCCGGTCTCGACCTCGCAGCCGTACTCGCGCTTCATGCGTTCCACGTAGACTTCGAGATGGAGCTCGCCCATGCCCGAGATGACCGTTTCGTTGCTCTCTTGATCGACTTCGGAACGGAAGGTCGGATCCTCGCGGACGAAGCGCCCAAGGGCCTTGCCCATATTGTCTGCCGACTTCTGGTCGACGGGCTTGATCGAGAGTGAAATCACCGGATCCGCAATGTGCATCGAGGTCATTGCGACGTTGATTTTGCCGTCGGTGAACGTGTCGCCGGAAGCACAATCGATCCCGAAGAGCGCAACGATATCGCCAGCTGAGGTGTCCTCGATGTCCTGCATCTCGTCCGAATGCATCCGGATGAGCCGGCCAACTTTGACCTTCCTGCCGGTCCGCATGTTGTAGATCGTGTCACCCTTCTTGAGCGTTCCCTGGTAGACTCGCACGTAGGTCAGCTGTCCATAGCGACCATCCTCGAGCTTGAAGGCCAGAACCACGAGCGGCTTCTTCGGGTCCGTCAGGACTTCCACCTCAGTCTCGTCGTGGTCGAGGTCGACCGCCATGTTGTGAATCTCGCGGGGGCTCGGCAGATAGCGAGTCACGGCGTTCAGCAACAACTGCACACCCTTGTTCTTGTAGGCCGAGCCCATGAAAACCGGGGTCAGATTCATCGAAAGGGTGCCATTTCGAATGGCATCCTTGATCATCTCCTCTTCGACCTTCTCTTCGAGCATGGCTTCCATCAGATCGTCAGAGAACATCGAAACCGCGTCGAGCATGATTTCACGATACTCGTCGGCCTGCGCTTGCAGATCCTCGGGGATCGCCTCTTCGCGCATCTTTTCGCCATTGTCGCCGTCGAAGTAATACGCCTTCATCGTGACGAGATCGATCACGCCTTTGAGATCGTTCTCGAGTCCGATCGGAATCTGCGTCATGACCGCGTTATGGCTGAGCTTGTCGCGGAGCTGCCCGGTTACCTTGAACGGATCGGCGCCCGAACGGTCCAGCTTGTTGATGAACGCGATACGCGGGACGTTGTATCGCTTCATCTGGCGATCCACGGTCATCGACTGTGATTGAACGCCTGCAACACCGCAGAGGATCAGGATTGCACCGTCGAGCACGCGCAACGAGCGCTCCACCTCAACGGTAAAATCGACGTGCCCGGGCGTATCGATGATGTTGATCTGATGGCTGTCCCACTCGCAGAATGTGGCAGCCGAGGCGATGGTGATTCCGCGCTCTCGCTCGAGCTCCATCGAGTCCATCGTCGCACCGACTTCGTCTTTGCCGCGCACTTCGTGGATCGCGTGGATCTTTCCCGTATAGAAGAGGATGCGCTCCGTCAGGGTCGTCTTGCCTGAATCGATGTGCGCACTAATTCCGATATTTCGGACCTTCCCGATATCACCGAGCATCGTCTCTACCTCTTCGCCTTCACTCGGCCAACCCGTACATGTGGAAGGGTTGGCTCGACGTATGCCTGCTGCCTTTATGGAGCCTGCTGTTTTTCAGTCGGGCCTTACGACCGTCCGCGCTCTTCGCCTGAGCGGGTCCGCAGACATGGACGAGCCATCCATTCATGTCTTCCGGAAGCGGCTTCAACCACCGCGCGGTTCAGGGCACTATAAGGGGGACCAGACCAGTTGGGCGCGCAAATTAGCGGGATTGCGAGGGAAAATCGAGCCCTCGTCGCTGTTCTCCGAAACCTCGACCCCGCAGGAAAAGACGCGATGGCCTCAGAGCAGCCTATCCCCGGCCTCGAGCCCGGACTCGTGCGCGACAGATTTTCCGGTGTCGCGCCGAACCTTTTGGATTCGAAGCACGCCCCCGCGCACGGCCAACAAGAGGCCCGACTCGACGACGGCCAGGACCGTACCCGGCGGCTCGGAGGGCTCCGATTGGGATTCGACCCGACTTCCGTAGAGCCTAATAGTCTCGTCGGCCCGCCGGAGCCATGCCCCAGGTTGTGGATCACAGCCCCGAATCCGTCGATCCAGCGCGACCGCGTCCGCTTTCAGATCGAGTCTCGCCGCTTCGTCGTCGATCAGGCCCTGGAAGCTGGCCTCTTCTTCTTGCTGTGGCACGAGTCGCGCGGTGCCGGCGGCGATGGCCGCGACCGTTTCGACCATGGCTTCGACCCCGATCGGATAGAGCTTGTCGAAATACAGGGAGGCCGTGTTGTCGATCGGGGAGATCGGAACGTTCCCCTTCTGCAGGTAGAGCGGTCCCGTATCGACCCCGTCGTCCGGCTGAAAAACGGAAACGCCGGACTCCAGGACGCCTTCGATGATCTGCCACGCCAGCGCGCTGCCTCCCCGAAAGGCCGGCAGAAGCGAGGGGTGAAAGCACACCGATTTGTGTTTCGGCGCATCGATGATCTCGGGCGGCAGAATGACGGTGGTAAATGGGAGAACATTCAGCTCCGCTCCGAGCGCGAGTTACTCGTCGACACGCTCCTGGATCGCCTGCCCTTTTCGCCTGTAGCCCTTGTATCGAAAAAGCGGCCAGCCGCGCTCTTCTGCCTCCAGCGCGAGCGGATCCGCGCGCCCACCTCCATCGGGCGGAACATGCACGCCCACGATTTGATGGCCCGCCTCGGCGAGCCGCGTCGCGACATCACGACCAAAAGGAGCCTGACCAAAAACAGCGATTCGTAACGGCATGCCGCGACGATATCACTTCGCGCCAATCCGTCCCCAGTCGCTATTTGCTATTCAATCGGGATGGTCAAGACACCCATTCTCTGGCTGCGTCTTCTTCCTCTTGTCTTTGCGGTCTTGCTCGCTTCGTGCGCATCGGGGCCGCCACCCGGTCCGACGCCCGCCGAACTCGCCGGGACAGCAGCCAAGACGATCGTCATCGCGCCCTTCAATGTCGTAAGTTCTCTTCCGCCCGAGCTGGAAGGTTCGACCAAGATGGTTTCCGCGCTGCTGGTCGAGTATCTCGAAGCTCACGGCAAGACGGTCGCGGTCATGGGATTTCGCGCCGGACGCGATCTCTGGAAGGCGTCCACAAAGGAAGTGCGCGACTCGGGCGAGAAGCGGAATTTCGAGAACGCCGCACGGGTCTACGCACGCAAGATCGGTGAACAGTTCGAGTTCGATGCGCTCATTGTTCCGTCACTTTTCATTCAGAATGCAAAGGCCGGGTCTCGCACCGCGGAATGGGACGGCGCAGAACAGAAAGTGGAACAGAAAGGCAGCCTCAAGGGCAACGTCTTATTTCAAGGTCAATCGGGCACATTCAACATTCGAGCCGCATCAATCTTCATCTATTTGCTCGATCGCGACGGCAACGTCATCCACACAAAGCGCATGGGACTCGAGCTGATTCAACATGTCGAATTCAAAACTGAGGCCGAAGCCGGATATTCGAGCAAAAGGAACCACTCATGGGAGATCGCAAGTGATGTCCCTCCGATCCAAGATAAAGATCGAGTCCGCGCGGGAATCTCGACCGTCCTCTCTCCTTTCTTGCCCGAAGTGATACCGACCTCCGTAGCGACGAGTCCGGAGCCCTAGTAAAACTCCGCGCCGCGGGGCAGACGAAGACTCAGAGGTCCCGCGCGAACGAAGCGGGCACGCCCAGAGTCAGACAATGGATTCTGCTACTCACTCGTGGTGGCCCAGATGCGAAACAACTGGCGAAATCTGCTTCTGATCATCCTCTCGCCTGGACTGCTTAGTTGCGCCTCCAGTTCCGAGCCAGCAAGCCCCGCCCAACTTGCAGGAATGCGAGCGACGACGATCGCCATCGCACCACTCAACGTCGTCCTCGCCCTACCAGACGAGCTGAAGTCGTCGGCGCCGTTAGCCGCTAGAACCCTGATCGAACATCTTCAGGCCAACGAGAAAACGCTGCGGGCCATCGATTTTCGAATGGCCCACGCCCTCTGGGTCGAATCGACCAGAGATCTGGGCAAAACCAAAGAGACCCATAACTTCGAGAATGCGGCCCGCATCTTCACCCGCAAGCTCGGCGAGAAGATCGACTTCGATGCTCTGATCATCCCTTCGCTCTACATACAGAATGCAAGAATTCGTTCCGACATCGCCTACTGGGACAGCGCCAATCAACGGATCGAGTTCGAAGGCCAATCGCGCTGGGAGATCGAAAAACCAGAAGTCGCGACCATCGCCGCCGCTTCGGTGCTGATCTATGTGCTGGACAGGGATGGCAGCGTGATCCATACGAAGCGCACCGGTCTCGAGCTCGTCCAGCATATGGCGATTCATGTCGAAGATCGAAAAGGGCACGACAAGAGAACCTGGACCGTGACCAACGACGTCCCTGCGCTCGACGACGAGATACGCGTTCGCGCTGGAATGGCACACTCGCTCTCGCCGTTCGTACCGAAGTAGGAGCCGCAGATGCCGTCCGTCACGACCCGCTATCCGCACCAACGTGCCGCGCGAGGGCAGGCGAGCACGCGGCGACGAACGAACACGCGCCGACGTCTGCTTGCAATCCTCTTCGCCGGTTCAATCGCACTGTCCTGCACCGGCACGACGCCTTTCCGCAG
>JAQBEG010000415.1:0-3848 GCA_032123985.1 Deltaproteobacteria bacterium | reverse complement strand
CCACGCACATCGGGTGAGTTGATCTGGCGTTCGATCATCTGCGACACCACACGGATCGATGTCTTCGAGAATTTGCGAAAGAATGGAAGCGCTTCGATGGGCGGTTCGCCGTCGAAGGCGTCGTGCAAGAGCGCGTACGCTGTTCTCCACACCTCGCGCATGGCCGTGTTGCCACCCGGGAGTCGCAATGGACGGAACGTGGCGAGCCGTTCGTAGTTGCCAGCCGTACAGAGCAGGAACTCTCCCCCCCACGAAGTTCCGTCCTCACCGGCCCCCGTGCCATCGTAAGCGACACCCAACACTGGTCCCTCGATGCCATGCTCCGTCATCGCACTCACGACGTGCGCGTGATGATGTTGCACGCCAATGCGCGTCACATCCTCGCGGGCCAGGGCGTAACGGGTCGACAGATATCCCGGATGCAAGTCGTGCGCGACAACGTCGGGCCACACCGAGAGAATCCTCTGCATCCGCTCGACGGCTTCTTCGAAGAACTCGAGCGCGGCAACCGATTCGAGGTCGCCGATGTGGGGCCCGAAGTACGCCATGTCATCGACCGCAATGCAGAACGTATTCTTCAGATGTGCGCCACAGGCCAGGATCGGTCGCGACACCGGATGGGCCAAACGAATCGGCCTGGGGACGAACCCCCGCGAGCGGCGCATCAGAGTCGGCGTCCCGGCAATCACTCTTGTGACCGAATCGTCACAGCGCATCTCGATGTCCCGGTCATGCCACAAGAACCCATCCGCGATTCCGCGGAGACGACGAAGAGCCTCCTGGTTTTCGCTGCAGATCGGCTCGTCAGAGACATTCGCGGATGTCATGACCAGCGGGCATCGCGTCGCCGCGAGTAGCAAATGATGGACCGGCGCATAGGGCAAGAACACTCCCAAAAGCGGAGTCCCCGGGGCGACTTCCGGGTCGAGATGGGTTTGCTCGCGACGCTGGACCAGAACGATCGGTCGCTCGGGTCCAGTCAAGAGGGCTTCCTCTTCATCGCAAAGCACCGCGATCGCTCTCGCCGCAGCCAGGTCGCGCACCATTACGGCAAAGGGCTTCTCGTCCCGACGCTTTCGCTCGCGAAGCGTTCGAAGCGACGCGTGGTTGGTCGCATCACAGACAAGGTGGAAGCCGCCCAGGCCCTTGACCGCGATGATGGCGCCGTCCAATAGGCGTGCGGCCGCACTCGAGAGCGGATCAGCCGTGGGAGTGGGCTCGCCATTCGACATCACGAACTCGAGAGTCGGCCCGCAGTCCGGGCAGGCGTTGGGCTGCGCGTGAAATCGGCGGTTTTCGATGTCCTCGAATTCGCGCAGGCACGCCGGACACATATCGAAGCGCGCCATAGACGTCGACTTGCGGTCGTAGGGGATGTCGGTCGCGATCGTGAATCGCGGACCGCACGCGGTGCAGTTGGTGAATGCGTATCCGTACCGGCGACTTTGCGGATCGAAGATCTCGGCTTCGCAATCGGGGCAAGTCGCGAGATCGGGCGGGATCGACAGTGCCTTGTCACCGCGTTCGCCGCTGGGCTCGATCGTGAATCCGTCGACCGGCTCCGACGGAATCGTCCTGCTGCGCAATTCGAGCACGCGCGCAGGTCGAGGTAGATCGGATCGCAGTCGCGCAAGAAACGCGCCCAACGCCAGGGTTGGGCCGAAGGCTTCGATCGTGACGCCGCGCGGGTCGTTCCAGACCCGGCCACGGATGCCGATGCGCCGCGCAAGCCGCACGGCAAAGGGCCGGAATCCGACACCCTGCACGGTCCCGCGAATTTCGATTCGTCGGCCGGTCGTCAAGGACCCTCTCCCGAAACACGAAGAACGTATGCAACGACCGCCCATCTCTCTTCGTCGTCGAGTGTCGGCCAGGCCGGCATGGAGGTACCTCGCTTGCCCTCACTCACGACCGTGTACAGGCGACCGGGGTCAGCATTCTCGCGCCAATCCTTGTTCCCGAAGTTGGGCGGCCTTCGCGACAAGCCTTCACGTCGAACGCCATTGCCATCGGCCTCCGCCCCGTGGCAGATCGCACAGTTCTTGAGAAACACGGCGCGCCCATGTTCACGTACGTCATCCGAGGCAAGGCGGTCCAAGGGGACTACGACCCCAAAGATGCTTGCATCGTCCTGGGCGCTACACGCCGAGAGTGCGAGCAACATGATCATGACTAATTCGAAGGCCTTCATCTCGTTGCTCCGGTCGAACATGTCGAACAGGCGGGTATCCGAGCGCGGCCAGCTCTTCGACGACGCGCTCGACGAGTGCAGGAATGCTTGCTTCGACCGCGGGCGTTCGCCCGAGACCGAGTTCGATCGACTCGGGCACGACGCCGAGGATAACGACGCGGTCCGGGTAGCGGTCGATCAGGCTCGCTCCGGCCAACAGATCGGCCACGCCGATCTGATGGGGAGAGAGTCGTTCGTAGACAGCGGAGGCCACTTCGTCGCCTTCGATCCGAACTTGTGTTCCCGACGGCCCTTCGGCGCGAATTGCATCGACCAGGATCACCTGATCCGCGCGATCGACGAGCGGAAGCAGGGATAATCCAAGCGTGCCCCCATCGAGGGCCGCGACACCGTCGGGAAGGTCATACTCCCGAATCAGCTTGTGGATCGCGGCGATCCCAGCGCCGTCGTCCGTGCACACGACGTTGCCCAGACCGAGGACGAGGACGGGGATGCGGTCAGTCATCGCGGTTGCGCCAACCGCGCGGCAGGAATTTGTACCCGCTGAACATGGAATCGATCAAACCCATGCCTTCGACTCGGGACACCAACATCGCACTCCAGATGTGGTGCGCGAAAAAGCCTAGAATGAACCACATCGCCAGATGATGGATCCAACGCGCCATCTGGGCTCCGCCGAATATCGGCAGGAGGAAATTCCACATCTGCATGTAGCCGTCGCTGCTCACGGAATACAAAGCGAAGCCGGTGAGGATCATCACCAGATAGAGCGCGAATACGATGAGGTAGAACGAGCCAGCCAACGGGTTGTGTCCCACGTTGAGCGGCGGTTTCTTGCTGAGGAACAGATAGAACTTCAGCATGCCTAAAACATCACGCCAACGGCGCGCGGTCGTCGGCACGAACTCTCGCCAGCGCGCGTAGTAGGAGCCGACGAACATCCAGCCGATGCGCGTCGCCACTGCGAGCGTGAAAACGATGGCCGCGTAGAAGTGCACGACCTTGACGTTGCCCATTACGAATTGCGCATTCGTCGGCCCCGCCGGAATGAGATACGGATTCCCGATGTACACCCCTGTACCCGCGAGCACGAAGATCGCCAGCATGATGATCCAGTGACTTGCGCGAACGACAATGTCCCAGACATAGACCCGCTCGTAGCCATCCTGGCTTTGCTGCCGGCTGATCTTGGGACTAACGCCAACGTGTTCGGCCGCGGACGGGGGCGTCATCGGACCTTGACGCGAGTGACTTCGCGCCCTCCGGCATCAAGGACGTGCACACCGCACGCCATGCATGGGTCGAAGGAATGGACCGTTCTCAAGATCTCGAGCGGCTGCTCTGCGTCGGCGACCGGTGTGCCGACGAGCGCGGCCTCATACGGACCGGGAATGCCACCCGAGTCCCGGGGACCGGCATTCCATGTGCTCGGCACCACACATTGGTAGCGCGCGATCTTTGCATCCTTGATGTGAACCCAGTGACCGAGCGCCCCGCGCGGCGCCTCGTGAAAACCGGCACCCGTACACTCGCTGGGCCAGGAATCCGGCTCCCATTTGCTGTTGTCGTGAATGCGGAGTTCACCACTGCCCATGTTGAAGGCCAGGTCGTCTACGAAGTCGCCGATCTTGTCGACCAGGATCTGGGTTTCGATGCC